>NZ_JBRREI010000002.1:0-165524 GCF_056760195.1 Stenotrophomonas sp. STEN020 | reverse complement strand
GGTGACGCCCCTGCCGAGCATGGCTCGGCACTACATGACCCGGCTTTTGTAGGAGCGGCGTGAGCCGCGAAGCCGGGACAAACGGGTTACAGCAACCCGTCGCGCTTCACTGCCAGATAGCGTTCCACCAATGCTGCCGGCAACTCTTCTGCGGTAACGTCCAACACCATCACCCGATGACTCCGCAGCGCTTCATGGGCGTCGCTGCGTTGCTGCAGGTAGGCGGCAATGGCGCCAGCCTGTATCGCGTCGGGCACGGTTTCAACTTCACGCGTCAGCGCCTGATCCAGCTCGCGCTCTCGCAGGCTGGCCACGCATACCAGGTGCCGCTTCTGCAGCAGGCGCACGGCGGCGAGCAGATCTTCGATATCTTCGTCGCGTACGTTGGTAACCAGCATCACCAGGCTGCGCCGCGATTGCCGCAGCGACAACTCGGTGGCCGCAGCAAGATAGTCGGTAGCCACCGGCTTGGGCTGCAGGTCGTAGCTGGCACGCAGCAGGCTGTCGATCGCGCCCATGCCGCGTTTCGGCGCTACCCAACGGCTGTCGCCACCACTGGCAAACAGGCCGACGCCGTCGCCTTGGCGCAGCGCGAGGTACGACACCACCAGCGAGGCATTGAGCACGTGGTCGAAATGCGACAGGCCACCTTCGTCGGCCATCATCCGCCGGCCGGTGTCGATCATCATCACCAGCTGCTGGTTCTTCTCGTCCTGGTATTCGCGCGAGATCAGCTTGCGTGCGCGCGAAGTGGCTTTCCAGTCGATCTGGCGCAGGCTGTCGCCGATGCGGTACTCGCGCATCTGATGGAAGTCGGTGCCTTCACCACGGCGACGCTTCAGGTGCGCACCTACCAGTCGTGATGCCATCTCCGCGCTGAGCAAGGCGAAGCGGGTGAGTGGGGCGAAGTTGGGATAGACACGCACGGTTTGCGACGTACCTACCGTGCGTTGCTGCCGCCAAAGGCGCAGCGGGGAGTGCAGGCGCAGGTGCACGCCATCAAACACGAAGGTGCCACGGTTGGCGGGGGTGAAGCGGTAGCTGAAACGGGTTTCGCTGGCTTTGCCCAGTTTCAACCGGCGCGGCAGGCCGTCGCCGTTCCAGCCATCTGGCAGCAGGTCGAATACGTCGACGCGCTGCTTGCCGTAGGAATCCAGCTGCAGCCAGGTTTCGCGCTCGACGCCCAGGGCGAGGGACTCGGGGAGTTCGCGACGTACCTGTGGGCTGGGCTTGCGCCAGAGCAGCAGGAGGTCGAGCAAGGCGAGTGCCGCGATTGCTGCTGCGCTGATGGTCCATGCCTGCAGTGGCAGGTAGTGCAGGGCAACTGGCAGGCCGAGCAGGCTCCAGAGCACCAGCAGGGTGATCAGTAGGGGGGCGGGTCTCACTGCGTGGCCCTGGTTGTTTGGTGTTCTGGTGCTGATGAAGAATGAGCTGCAGTAGAAGTAGAAGCACCCCTCCCCAGCCCTCCCCTTCGCACTGCGCGCGAAAGGGAGGGGGCAGGAGCTACGGCACCCCTCCCCAGCCCTCCCCTCCGCGCTGCGCGCGCAAGGGAGGGGGCAGGAGCTACGGCACCCCTCCCCAACCCTCCCCTTCGTGCTGCGCGCGCAAGGGAGGGGGCTGAGGCAAGGGCTTCGTTTGAGATGCCGGCGCTTCTTGCCGCTTTGCTCACTTGCGCGGGGCCTCCACCTTGGCGAGCAGGGCGGTCAAGGCGTCGTCGGCGGATTGGCCTTCGATCTGCAGTTCCGGGGCCAGCGCGATGCGATGACGCAGTGCCGGCTTGGCAATCTCGCGCACATCATCCGGAGTGACGAAGTCGCGGCCAGACAGCACCGCTTGTGCGCGGGCGGCGCGCACCAGCGCAATGCTGCCGCGCGGGCCTGCGCCGAGCGCAATACCCGGCCACTTGCGGGTCGCCGCGACGATGCGCACAGCGTAATCAATCACCTGCGGGTCAACGGTGATCGCCGCCACCGCCTTCTGCAACTCCACCACATCGGCGCCGCTGAGTACGCGTGGCACCTGGGTGAGGTTGAAGTCGCTGGCGGTGCGGCCAGTGGTGATGGCCTGCACCATCTGCTTTTCGTCTTCCAGCTGCGGGTAGTCGATCAGCACTTTCAGCAGGAAACGGTCCAGCTGGGCTTCCGGCAGCGGGTAGGTGCCTTCCTGCTCCACTGGGTTCTGCGTGGCCATGGTCAGGAACGGCGGAGTCAGTGCGAAGGCCTTGCCTTCGATGGTGACCTGGCCTTCCTGCATCACTTCCAGCAGCGCCGACTGGGTCTTGGCCGGGGCGCGGTTGATTTCGTCGGCCAGCAGCAGATTGGTGAACACCGGGCCGCGACGGATCTTGAAGCTTTCGGTCTTGGGGTCGTAGACGGCGTGGCCGCTGACGTCGCTGGGCATCAGGTCGGGGGTGAACTGCACGCGTGCGTAGTCCAGTTCCAATGCCTGCGCCAGGGCGCGCACCAGCAGCGTTTTGCCCAGTCCGGGCACGCCTTCGATCAGTACGTGGCCACCGGCCAGCAGGGCGATCAGGATCTGGTCCAGCACGTCGCTCTGGCCGATGAAGGCATGGCCTACCGCTTCGCGGATGCGTTCGACGCGTTCAATCAGATCCGTGTTGACCGGCGAGGGAGCGGGCGTCGGCGCGGGTGCATCGCCGGGGAGGGCAGGCGGAGTGAACTCGTCGGTCATAGCTGGTTTCTCATCTGGATGAGCAAGCGGATGCGGTCGCGCAGGGCGATGTCGTCCTGCGAAGGGGGAATCTGCAACGCGGTCTGTACGCGGCTGATCGGCCACTGCAGGTGATCGGCAATGGCTTGTGCCTGGGCATCGCCGCTCAACGCGGCGGCCACCGGCGCGCGGCGGCGCAGGCGGGCGAGGAAGGCCTGGCGTACCGCGTCATACAGCAGCGGTGACTTGCGGTAGCGGTGCAGGTGCTCGCCGCTGGCGCGCACGTGCTCCAGCAGCGAGCGGCGGTCTTCGCGCGGCGAGGGCCGCAGCGCGCCGAAGCGCTGGCAGCGCATCCACAGCCACGCCAGCAGCGCGAGCAACAACGGTACCCACACCGGCCAGCCGCGTTGGAACAGCGTCTTCCATAGCGACGGCAGTTCCATCGCGTAGATCAGGTGGATGGTGCCCTTGCCGTAATTAGGTGCCAGCACCAGCCGGGCCAGATCACGGTGCGGGATGTCGCGCAGGCCGGTGTCGCGTTCGCCGCCGCCGTTGAGCAGGAAGTCCATGTCGCCCAGGACATCGACCCGGCCAAGGCCGTAACGCAGGCGCGCATAGGCCAGCGTGCTATCGTCATCCGCATCGGCCCAGCGACGCTCGGCGCGGGCCTTATCGGCTAGGGTGAAGCGGTTGCCGCCGCAGAACTCGTTGTGTGATTCCTGGCCGGGCACCTGCCAGACCTGGCAGCGCGCCGATACGTCACTGGTGACCACGCCGAGGCGTTCCAACAAGCCCTGTTCGTCGCCGTCCAGGTCTTCGTCGGCATCGGGTGCGTGCAGCAGCAGATGACCGCCGAACTGCACCCAGTCCAGCAGGCTCTCGACCTGTGCGGGAGTGAGCAGGCGCGGGTCGTCGAGCATCAGCACGGTATCGCCAGGCTGCAGCTGCATGGTGGGAAGGTCGAGCTGGCGCCGGGTTTCGGCTTTGCTGCCGTCGCGGATCAGGGTTTCGCGCAGCGCATACAGTGCGTTGTAGGTGGGCTCGCCATAAGCGGGCAGGGTGATCTCTTCGCTGGTTCTTTCGAAGTTGCGCACGAACCAGAACGCGATCAGGCAGGTCAGTAATAGCAGCACGATGATCAGCGAATTACGCAGGGCGCTGTTCATGCCGGCCACCCGTACTGCTGGTGCAGCTCCTTGGTCAATGCGTCGAACTCTTCATCGCTTGGCAGGCGGCCGGCATAGGCGGCGTACTGCCAGGTGCGCACCATGCGTGCGAACAGGCTGCGATCGGCTTCCTGCGGCATCTTGCGTGAGGCACGCAGGCACTGCGCTTCGGTGGCGCCCGGTGGCAGCACGACGTTGCCGCGTTCGACCAGCACTTCCACCGAAGCACGGTATAGCAGCGCCAGCGCGTGCCGTGGCTTGCCTTCGCGCCACAGCCGCCGCGCGCCACCGAGGATGTCCGGCGGCAGCACTTCCGGCAATTGCAGGGCTTCCTGCAGCGCGGGTGCGTGCACGTCGCGGCGGCGACGGCCATCGCCACGGAACCACGGCAGCCACCAGCGTGCGGTCAGGGCGAGCGCCACCAGCAATACGCCAAGCAGAATCCACAGGATGCTCTCGCCGATCAGCGCGGCGAACTTGGCGATGGCGGCGAAGATCGGGCCGGCATCGGGTTTGTTGCTGTCGTCGTCGATCTTTGGTGTCTTGCTCTTCTTCACCCAACGGGTGACGCTGCGCTTGGCGCCGAGTTGCGGGTCTTCATAGGCGCGTGCAGCGGCCTGACGGAAGCCGGCGGTGTCGGCCGGTGCGGCACCAAACAGCTGCTGTGGCGTGGTCGCCGTAGCGGCAGCTGCTTCCGGTCCTGCTTCAGCAACGTCTTTGCGATTGCTGTGGCTGCTGGCGTTGTGGGTATCAGCGTTGTCCTGTGCCCGCGCCTGCAGCGACGGCAACGCGAACACCGCCAACAGCAACACCAGCATCGGCGCCAGCCCAGCCAGTCGCTCGCGCAGGCGACGGAAGGCGATTTCCACATCCCAGGCTTCCAGCTGAGTGCGGCGGTTGAGGTAGAGGCCAAAGCCGGCACCGCTATAGAACGGGCTGATCAAGGTCATCGCCAGCCACGCCAACAGATTGAAGCCTATCCATGCCCACGCGGGGGTGTCTTCGCCGATCAGCTCCCAGGTGGCGCGTAGCGATTCGGATAGCAGTTCCACCGGCACGAACATGAAGACCAGGGCGACGCCGGCAAGCTGCAGCATGAGCTCGAAATGCCAGCACACCCAAGTGAGCAGGGTGGCGTGACCATAGGCCGCACCGCCAAGTGCATGCCGGCGTCCGCGCCGCTGGCTGGCGTCGCCACCTTCCAATAGATCGACCGGCATCAACAGCGAGCGGGCAGGGCTGAGGCGACGCCAGCCGAGATAGGCGCCGAGACCGCGCCAGCCCCAGTTCCACTGCGCGCGCAGGGTTTGAGCGGTAGTGGGCTCGGCACCAAACGCGCCGCGCGAAATCACATACAGCGGGATGCGCTCGAACGCGGGCTTCAGCCACCACAGGAGCACGCCGGACAGCCAGAAGCTGTCCAGCCACCAGCCCAGCAGGTTGAGCAGTGCGAATACCGGCAGCGTCAGCAACACCCAGGGCTTCCAGATCGCAGTGGCATGACGGCGGACCAAGGCGGTGCCAAGCTCCATCGCTTCCCATTGCGAGCGTGCGCGCAGCACGACGTCGAGTTGATCAATCCGCACGATCACCTCCACGCCCGCCGCGCCACAGCCACAGCAGCACTACCGTCCACAGCACGGCAGACACACTGAGCTTGCCCCACATCGGCACCCACGCGATCGATGACCAGAACGCCTCGATGAAGGCCGCCACCAGCAGCATGAAGGCCACGCCCAGGCATAGCCGTGCACCAATCACGCCGCCCTCTATGAGAGCATCAATGCGGCGCTTGCGGCCCGGTGCCAACAGCCGCAGGCCAAGCTGCAGGCCGGCACCACCGGCAATGACGATGGCGGTCAGCTCGAATGGCGCGTGGCCGACTACAAAGCGCCAGAACGGATCACCTGAGCCTATCTGCTGCAGATGCCCTGCTACCGCACCAATGGTGATGCCGTTGAACAGCAACACCAGGATGGTGCCGATGCCGGCCAACAGTCCGCTGGCAAAGGTACGCAGGCCGATGCTGATGTTGTTCATGATGTAGTGGCCGAACATCGCCCAATCGGTGCCGCTGTCGCGGCCCAGATTGTCGGCGGCGGGGTCGTACATCTTTTCCATCTGCGCGACCTGACGCGGGTCCAGCAGCATGTGGATCAGCTCAGGCTTGTATTGCAGCAGCACGAATATTCCGACCAGCGGAATCACGAACAGCGCGCAGGCCACCCACATCGCGCCTGCCTGACTGCGCACAGTGCTTGGGAAATCAGCGAACAGGAATTCAAGCGCACGCTGCCAGCGCGGTGCCGGCGTGCGGTACAGCAGGTTGTGGCCGCGCTGCATCAGCTGCTGCAGTTGTTCCACCAACTGTGGGCTGTATCCACGGCGACGCGCCAAGGCCAGTTGCTGGCAGAGGCGGCGGTAGCGCTGCGGGAAGGTCTCATCGCCGAGCAAATCGGGGTCGATGCTGCGCCGATCTTTGCGCGAGCGCTCGCCACGGCCTTGCAGCCAGTCCTCGAGCTGCTGCCATTCGTGCTGATAGCGGGTGACGAACTGTTCCTGTCTCATCGCCGCCCCAGCAACCAGTTGGCCATTGCATACAAACGCATTACACCGGCCTGGCCGCGCTCCTGGCTCAGACCGCTGACGATGTCGGCCAGCTCACGCTGGCGCCCGGGTGACAGCGCCGGCGCGCGGTCGGCATAGGCGATCAGCGCGGCCTGTTCGTTGGGTTGCAAGGGCAGCGGCGGCGCAAGTGCGGTATCGATGCGGGCCGGCGGCGTAATCGGGCGCGGCGCGGTATGGATCACCAGGGAACCGGCAACCAGATCGCCCAAGCGCCGGCCATGCGCATCAAACAGGCAGGTGACCAAGCCAAGCGCGTAACCAAACGGCAGCGCGTCGACGGTGCGTAGCAGGTTGCGCACGATCGCCGCCATCCAGCCCAAGGGGGCGCCGTCGCGGGCGACCACCCGCAGGCCCAAAGCCTTCTTGCCCAAGGTGCGGCCGAACCACACCTCCAGCACGATCGGGTAGGCCCAGAACATCAGGAACATCAAGCCCAGGTAGATGCCTTGGCCGAGCTCACCCAGTGCGACCAGCAACGGGCTCATCACCATCAGCACGCCAAAGCGCACGCACAGGTCGATCAGCCAAGCCAGGGCACGCGGCACCGGCCCGGCAGCGGGCAGCTGCAGGGGCACGCCTTCGGGTGTGATGACCTCGCGATAGGTGTCCAGCATCGGCCGCGCTGTGTTCATTGCAGTGGCTCCAGCAGCAAGTGCTGGTCCTGCATGCGGCGGATGGAAGCCCGGAGTCCGGCCCGGACGGATGCCTGTGGCATTCGTGTCTCTGCTACGTCCCTATCAGAACGCTGACTTTAGCTGGCGGCAGCCTGAAAACCCAGCCCGCCGCGACAGCGGTAGGCTGGGCGAGGCGGGTGTCAGCGCACGGTGCGGTTGTCGTCACCACGCACGAACAGCTTCTTGATTGCAGCACCGAAGAACAGCACGCCGATCAACAGCAGCTTCCAGAACTTGGCCAGCAGCAGGCCGAGCTTGGCAAAAAGCCCGGCTTTGGCCGCCAGCCCGCCGCCGATCAGGGTAGCCACGCCATAGGCGGCGACCTTGTCGGTGCTGGGGTTGTGGTCGGCGTAGCGTGCGCCCTGGTCGAATTCGGCCATCGGCAGCAGCTTGTCCATGCCCTCGCGTACCAGTGCCAGTTCCGACATTCCTGAAACGGCATTCAAGCTCAGGTAGCCATGCCGCCCGAGCACCCGGATGTCGTAGTTGAGGGTGTGATCTGGCTGGTCGTTGAAGGCCAGCTCGCGTGCCCAATAGAGCTTCTTGCTGCCGGCCTCGTAGCGTGGGGGCACTGCCCAGCCGACCAGATCGAGCGAGCCGTAGCCTGCCTTCTCACGTTCGGGATTGCTATCACGGGTCTCGGCCTGCATGGTCTTGAGCAGGTCGTCGTAGTCGATCTTGCTGGCATCTTCGTCGGACACGTAGCCATCGTCGGACCAGGTCACCACCACCGCCCAGCTCTCCTGCTCGCTAAGCCCCGGGCTGCGCGGCACGATCATGCCCAGCACACTGTCATCGGGCGGGTTGCCCCACATGTCTTCCAACACCCGGCGCGCGTCGGCCTTGTCCAGATAGCGGAACTCGCCATCCAGATTGAAGTGGGCCTTGGCCTCGGGCACCTCGATCTGCCCGCTACGGAAATGCAGCGATTGCTCGAACTGCTCCGCGCTCATGCCCTGTTCCTCCTGGGCGGAGTCCTGAGCGGTGGCGGCAAAGCAAACAGCACACAACAACGCCGCAGCCGCCAACAGGCGCTGCACCACGATTCGCATCGACTTCATGTCAATCCCTTGAAGGCGTCCCCACGCCAAGGCCGGCAGTGTGCACCCGCAAGGCGGGTGCCGACAATGCCTGCGGGTCAGCCCTGCATGCCGCGGTACTGGTCCTTGACCTTTACGTAGTGGTCGGCCGAATAACGCAGCCCTTCGATGTCCTTCTCGCTGAGCTGGCGCATCAGCCGTGCCGGGTTGCCAGCCCACAGCTCACCGCTGCGCACCACCTTGCCCGGCCCGACCACCGCGCCGGCGGCGATGAAGGCGTTGGCCTCGATCACCGCGCCATCGAGGATGCACGCGCCCATGCCGATCAGGCAGTAGTCGCCGATGGTGCAGGCGTGGATGATGCAGCCATGGCCGACGGTAACGCCTTCGCCGATCAGGGTCGGGTAGCCACCCTTGTTGTAGGGACTGTCGTGGCTGACATGAATGATGGTGCCGTCCTGCACATTGGTACGCGCACCAATGCGTACGTAATTCACATCACCGCGGATAACCGTGCCCGGCCACACCGACGCATCATCATCAATCTGCACATCACCAATGATGGTGCAGGCCTCGTCGATATAGACGCGCTCGCCGATGGTGGGGGTTTTATCGAGGAAGGGGCGCAGTGCGGGCATGCTGGAACTCGAGGTCGGTGAGGCGTTGATGCGCATGATAGCGCGCGGGCTGGTGGCAGCTTTGCGCGGGACTTCCGGCGGCTGGGTAGTTGTCTGGAAGTCAGATGCAGCGTAGATGCATCGATATGACTGATGTGGCGCGATTGATATTGCGGTGGCCGCGAACGGCACCCCTCCCCAACCCTCCCCTGCGCTATGCGCAAGGGAGGGGGCAAAAGCGGCGGCGCTGCTATCTGACAGAGCGAGCGAAACAGCCCCCTCCCTTGCGCATAGCGCAGGGGAGGGTTGGGGAGGGGTTGCTCTTAAGCTCCCGCCACCAAAATCTCCAATCAGAAACTCAAGCCACCTTGCCGCGTCGCGCCCGTTCCAGATGCACCAACAGCAAGGAAATCGCGGCCGGGGTCATGCCCGGAATACGCTGCGCCTGACCGATGGTCTGTGGGCGTACACGCTCCAGTTTCTGCAGTGCCTCAGCCGACAAACCACGCACCGAGGCAAAGTCGAAACCTTCGACAATCGCTGTGTTCTCATGCCGCTGCTGGCGTTCGATCTCATCGCGCTGGCGGTCCAGATAGCCGGCGTACTTGACGCTGATCTCAACCTGCTCGGCCACGCGCGCATCATCGACGCCCGGTCCGAGTGAGGGCACCTGCATCAACTTGGCGTAATCCAGCTCCGGGCGTTTGATCAGGTCCAGCACATTGGTTTCGCGGCTGACTGCCACGCCGGTGGCTTCGGCTACTTCGCGGCCCAGCGCATTGCCCGGCGTTGCCCAGATGCCGCGCAGGCGTGCGCTTTCGTTGGCGACGGCAGTCTGCTTGGTTTCAAACGCCGACCAGCGGCGATCGTCAACCAGGCCCAGCTTGCGGCCGGTCGGGGTCAGACGGGTGTCGGCATTGTCTTCGCGCAGCTGCAGCCGGTATTCGGCGCGGCTGGTGAACATGCGATAAGGCTCGGTGGTGCCGTGGGTGATCAAGTCATCGACCAGCACACCAATGTAGGCTTCGTCGCGACGCGGGCACCAGCCGTCCTTGCCCTGAACGAACAAGGCGGCATTGATGCCGGCCAACAGGCCCTGCGCGCCGGCTTCTTCATAACCGGTGGTGCCGTTGATCTGGCCGGCGAAGAACAAGCCGTTGACCTGACGGGTTTCCAGCGTGTTCTTCAGGCCGCGCGGATCGAAGAAGTCGTATTCGATCGCGTAGCCGGGGCGGGTGATATGCGCCTGTTCGAAGCCACGGATGCTGCGTACCAGCTCCAACTGCACGTCGAACGGCAGCGAGGTGGAAATGCCGTTGGGATAGATCTCCACAACGTCCAGGCCTTCCGGCTCGACGAAGATCTGGTGGCTGTTCTTCTCGGCAAAACGCACCACCTTGTCTTCGATCGACGGGCAGTAACGCGGACCGATGCCTTCGATCTGGCCGCTGTACAGCGGCGAACGGTGCAGGGCACCACGGATGATGTCGTGGGTGCGCTCGCTGGTATGGGTGATCCAGCAACTTACCTGTTGCGGATGCTCGCTGACCTCGCCCAGGTAGGACATCACCGGCAGCGGATCGTCGCCGGGTTGTTCATCCATCACGCTGTAGTCCAGCGAGCGACCGTCGATGCGTGGCGGGGTGCCTGTCTTCAGGCGATCAATCACGAACGGGCGTTCGCGCAGGCGCGCGGCCAGCGTGGTCGCCGGCGGGTCGCCCATGCGGCCAGCGGTGTATTGGGTTTCGCCGATGTGGATCTTGCCGGCCAGGAAGGTGCCGGCGGTCAGCACAACTGCGGCAGCGTGGAAGGTCAGGCCGGTCTGGGTGATGGCGCCACGTACCGCGTCGCCCTCGATCACCAGATCATCGACCGCTGCCTGGAACACAGTCAGGTTGGGCTGCGACTCGACGATGCGGCGGATCGCCATTCGGTACAGGTTGCGGTCGGCCTGGCAGCGGGTGGCGCGTACGGCCGGGCCCTTGGAGGCATTGAGGGTGCGCCACTGGATGCCGGCGCGGTCGGCGGCATGTGCCATGGCCCCGCCTAGTGCGTCGATCTCCTTGACCAGATGGCCCTTGCCGATACCGCCGATGGCCGGGTTGCAGCTCATCGCGCCGACGGTTTCGACGTTGTGGGTCAGCAGCAGGGTGCGGGCACCGCCACGCGCCGCAGCCAAGGCCGCTTCGGTGCCAGCGTGGCCGCCGCCAATGACGATGACGTCGTAACGGTAGAAGGAGTCGCTCATGGGCGTGAGATCGGTCAAGAAAGTGTGAAGTCCGTCGGCGGGGGATTCCCACCATGCGACGGCGTGTGTGGTGATTTTACTGCCAAGCGCAATCAGGTACGCATCAACCCTAAAGTTGGCACGCAACCTGCAGCTAATACATTGCACCCAACGTGGCATGCGACATAGGCGCAACAAGGTCGGAATTGGAACAGGGGCCGACCGAAGCGTACGTTGGGGTAGCAGGGGGCCGGTAGTCGGGGGACTACCGGCCTTGCAATCCAGCAAGGCCCGCCTTGGCGGGAAAGCGTTAAAAGACAAAGCCCCGGCCTAGGCCGGGGCTTTGTCTTTGTAGGCGCCGATGTCCGACAGGGCCGGAACAGGGGGGATCCAGATTTCCTGACGGACATCGACATTGAACTGTCTGGGCGAGACCGGTTTAGGTCACTATGCGACGTAAGCGGTCACCCTTGGGGCCAAGAATGCCTGCATTTACGCCAATTGCAACCTTTTTATCGTTCCTGCTCCCTGACTCCGCGCGCTTCACGGGTTTGTGACGGCTGTCGTGCCGGCATCGGCCGCGCCTGAATAGCCGGACGAGCAGCCGCCTGTGGTCTCTGCATCGCCTGCTGCATGGGCTGAGCCCGCTGCATCGGCTGGTTGTTGGCGCGCGGCGGCGGGCGGCTCAGGTTGTCCAGGTCACGCCAAGGCGACTTGTTGCCGCCGCCATTGACCGGCGGTGGGCGGGTCGGACGACCATCGTTGCCACCATTGCCGTTGCCCGGCGGACGCGGACGATTGCCACCATGGTTGTGATCGCCGTCACCACCGGGATGCGGCCGGTTGCCATTGCCATGGCCCGGCGGACGCTGCCCGTTGCCGTGATACGGCGGGCGCGGGCGGTTGTAATTGGGCCGGTAAACCGGATAGCCATAGTTGCCGTAGCCGTAATAGCCACTGCCATAGCCATAACCGCCGTAGCCGTAGCCACGATCCGGGTAGCCATAGGGATAGCTGTACTGCACCGAGGGGGAGCCGTGGTAATAGCCGCCCGAACCGCCGCCGACGTAGTCATACGTGGCACAGCCAGACAGGCCCAACAGCAGGCCGGCGGAAATAATCAGGCGCTTGATCATAAAAAATCCCCCCCTCGTGGGTATGGCATCCAGCTTCGGGCCACAGCGTTGAATCGGCCCTTAATTCGCGTCTACATGGCTGAACATACAACGTGTGCGCAGATGAGATGGTCGCAGGCCCGGGGCCTGGGCTAACCTTTCACCATGAATGAACTCCCTTTACCCGGATTTGCCGAGGTTCTGGCAGCAGCGGCGCGGATTGCCGCCCACGCGACGGTCACCCCGGTGCTGCGTTCACGCGCGCTGGATGCATTGGCCGGCGCCAGCCTGCACTTCAAGGCTGAGCACCTGCAGCGCAGCGGCGCGTTCAAGTTCCGCGGGGCCTGCAACGCGGTGTGGTCGCTGGATGTAGAGCACGCCAGTCACGGGGTGGTGACACATTCTTCGGGCAATCACGGTGCCGCACTGGCCTTGGCGGCGCGCTCGCGCGGAGTTCCCTGCCATGTGGTGGTGCCTGAGGGCGCGGTGGCGGCCAAGTTGGCCAATATCGAACGCAACCAGGCCACGTTGTGGCGGTGCGCACCAACCCAGGCCGCACGCGAGGCTGAATGTCTGCGCGTGCAGCGCGAAACCGGGGCGACGCTGGTTCACCCTTATACCGACCCGCGGGTCATCGCCGGGCAGGGCACTGCCGTGCTCGAACTGATCCGTCAGGCCGGAACGCAGTTGGATGTACTGGTGGTGCCGGTCGGCGGCGGCGGCCTTGCGGCCGGCAGCCTGCTGGCGATGCAGCAGCTGCTGCCGAACTGCGAGCTGGTGCTGGCTGAACCGGCCGGTGCTGCTGATACCGCGCGTTCGCTGGCTGCAGGTGAGCGCTTGATTGATTTCGTGCCCGACACGCTATGTGACGGCCTGCGTGGTGCACTGGGTGCGCCCAACTTCACGTTGCTGCACGGCGCGGCACAGGTAATCAGCGTGGACGATGCCGATACCGTGGCCGCGATGCGGCTGATCTGGCAGGTGATGAAGCAGACCGTCGAGCCATCCTCGGCGATCACACTGGCGGCGGTGCTGGCCCAGCCGCAGCGGTTTGCCGGGCGCACGGTGGGGCTGGTGTTGTCTGGCGGCAATGTCGACCTGGATGCCTTGCCCTGGGTGCAGGCATGAAGGCAGCTGTTCGGCGCACAGGGTTGATGGGCTGGATGTGGCGCTTGTGTGTATTGCTGCTGTTGTGGCTGCTGGGCGTGGCGGCATGGATCATCTGGGTGGGTGACCGTGATCAGGCCGCGCCTGCAGACGCCATCATCGTGCTCGGCGCTGCGGCTTATGACGCCAAGCCTTCGCCGGTGTTTGAAGAGCGCATCCGTCATGGCCTGGATCTGTACCGGCAGGGCTATGCACCGAAGTTGATCTTCACCGGTGGCTTTGGTGGTACGGGCGCGCGTTTCTCCGAATCACAGGTAGCGCGGCGCTATGCGCTGAAGCAGAAGATTCCAGGTAAAGACATCCTGATCGAAACCCGCTCGCGCACCACCCGGCAGAATCTAGTCGAGGCCAAGCAGGTGATGGCCAAGCATGATATGCACAAGGTGATCGTGGTCAGCGACCCGCTGCACATGGCGCGCGCGCTGCGTTTGTCGAAGGAGTTGGGCATTGATGCACTGGCATCGTCCACGCCGAGCACGCGCTTCCGCAGCTTCCACACCAGCTGGCGTTTCCTGCTGCAGGAGGTCTATTTCTTCCACCGCGACCTGTTTGTAAAAGGGGCTTGAGCGGCTCGGCATCCGCTCCCCGTTCTTGTGGGAGCGGCGTAAGCCGTGAAGCTGACGCATTGTCCGCTGGATTGTCTGCAAGGCCCTTGCCGAGTATGGCTCGGCACTACGGTGCCGCATCTGCATCTGCCCTTTTCCCGAATTCCTATTCCTGCGTCTTCCGCCGGATAGGAATCGACGACAACGGCACGCTGGCCACATCCTGGCCCTGCTCGCGAATCGGCGCGCCCGGTGCCGGTGCCCAAGCATGCGCATACACAACTTCCCAGCTGCTCGGCAGTTTGCCGTCAGCGCGACGCATCGGCTCGTAAGCATCGCGTGCTGCCGCAAAACGGCTGCGCCCAGTCAATGTGTGGCGACGGTTGTGCATGGCGTTGGTGGCGCCAATCGCCTTGAGCTCGCGCATCAGCGTCGGCAGGTCGTCATAGGTCAGGGTGAACATGTCGCGATCCAGTACCGGATCGCGGAAGCCGGCCATCATCAAGGCGTCGCCGAACTGGGCGATCTGCACGAAGTGGCTGACATGCGAGGTGTCATCGGCCTGCGCAAAGGCCTGGCGCAGTTCCACCAGCGTGTCGTGGGCAAACGTTGAACAGACCAGCAGGCCATTTGGCTTGAGCACGCGGCGGAAGCCGGCAAATACCGCTGGCAGGTCTTCCACCCACTGCAGGCACAGGTTGCTGTAGATCACGTCGACGCTGTTGTCAGCCAGCGGCAGGGCGCGGGCGTCGGCGCAAACGCGCGAGAACGGGCGCCACCAACCGGCCTGTTTCTTTGCCTCGGCCAGCATTGGCAAGGCCAGGTCCAGTGCGATCACCTGCGCCTTCGGCCAGCGCTTCTTCATCGCCGCGGTGGCATGGGCCGGGCCGCTGCCCACGTCCAACACCACCTGCGGCTGCCGGTCTTCCAGGTAGTCCAGCGATTCCAGCAGGCGTTTGGCCACTTCCTGCTGCAGCACGGCGGCGGCGCGGTAGCTGCTGGCGGCGCGCGAGAAGGCGCGGCGGACGTGTTTTGGATCAAACAGAGAAGACATGGCGGTGATTCGGTTTCGTAATTCAGGATGGGGAGCGCTGCGGTGTTCAAGCGGCCTCGGACATCATCGGCCAGCCAGCGCGAATGGCCGCGTAACCGCTCACGCGCAGCCAGCAACAAACTGTTGCAGCAGCCCGGCAACGTGATCGGCATGGCCAAGGAACGGCGCGTGGCCGCCGCCTTCAATCGTGTGGGCGCTGTGCAGGCCTGCGGGCGCCAGTGCTGCGGCCTGATGCAGGGCCTTGGACGGCACCAGCCGGTCGCGCTGTCCGCCTATCCACAGGCCGGGTTTGTGCAGGCTGGGCAGGCTGCCGCGCAGGTCGCTGCGCTCCAGCAGGGCCAGACCTTCGTGCAGGGCGCGCGGGGCCGGTTCGCCGCGTTCGACCAGCGCATCGCGCAGGGTGCGCAGTTCGCTGCGGGCGTGCTGCGAGCCCATCACGTCCAGCGCCAGGAAGCGCTCCAAGGTGCCGCGATAATCCTGTTCCAGATCACGGCCGAACTGCTCGAACACCACCGGTTCCACTGCATCGGGCCAATCGGCATCGCGCACGAAGCGCGGCGTCGCCGCCAGCATTGCCAGCCCGCGTACCTGCGGCAGCGTGGCGGCGCCGTGCAGGGCAACCAGCCCACCCAGCGACCAGCCACACCACACCGCCGCCGGGGTGGCGCTGGCAATGGCGTTGACCAGATACGGCAGGCGCAAGGGCGTGGCGTCGTCGCGGCTGTGGCCGTGCCCGGGCAGGTCGACCACATGCAGTTCGAAGTGCGGTGCCAGCCGTTCCACCAGCGGCGCGAAGATGCCGCCATGCAGTGCCCAGCCGTGGATCAGGACCAATGCCGGTCCGCTGCCGGTGACGTGGATATGCATGGCGTTACAACCGGTTCTCAGGCAATAGTGTTCAGGGACTTCTGGTACAGCACCACGTCGCGGGCCTTGGCGATGGCTTCCACCAGCGCCTTGACCTGCTCGACGGTATGCAGCGCCGACAAGGTCACGCGCAGGCGTGCCTTGCCTTCGGGTACGGTCGGTGGACGGATCGCGCTGACCAGGAAGCCGGACTGCTCCAGCGTCGCCGACAAGGCCATCACCGTGGCTTCGTCGCCGCACAGCAGCGGTTGGATCGGGGTTTCCGAGGCCATCAGCTCCAGCCCGTTGCGGCGTGCGCCCTCGCGGAAGGCGGCGATCAGTTCGGTGAGCTTGTCGCGGCGCCAATGGTCGCGACGCGCCAGCTTCACCGCCGCCAGTGAGGCGGCAGCCTGTGCCGGCGGCAGGGCGGTGGTGTAGATGTAAGGACGTGCGGTTTCGGCCAGATGCTGGATCAACGCGTCTTCGCCCACCACCACCGCGCCGTGGCCGCCAAGCGCCTTGCTCAGGGTCAGCAGCTGCAGCGGAACTTCGTTCACGCTCAGTCCTGCATCGGCCACACAGCCGCGACCGTGTTCGCCGATCACGCCGATGCCATGGGCGTCATCCACATAGAACAACGCCTCCTGCATGCGTGCCACCAGCGCCAGCGAACGCAGCGGGGCGATATCGCCATCCATGCTGAAGACGCCGTCGGTGACCAGCATGGCGGCGCCGTCGGCGGTGTTCTTGAGCTGGCGCATGGCGCCTTCGCTGTCCAGATGCGGATAGCGGCGCAGGCGGCAGCCGGCCAGGCGGCTGGCATCGAGCAGGCTGGCGTGGTTGAGCCGGTCCTGCACGCAGATATCTGTTTCTTCGCTGAGCAGCGCCTGCTGCACGGCCAGGTTGGCCATGAAGCCGCTGTCGAACAGCAGGGCGCGGGGATAGCCGAGCCAGTCGGCCATCTCGCGTTCCAGCTGCTCGTGCAGGCTGTGGTGGCCACAGACCAGGTGCGAGGCAGTGCTGCCGGCGCCTTCGCGGCCGGCGGCATCCTGCAGCGCGGCGATCACCTCGAACTGTTGCGACAGGCCGAGGTAGTCATTGCTGCAGAAGCCGGTCAACCAGCGGCCGTCCAGCTCCAATCGCACCCCGTCACGGCGGCTGATGCTGCGCCGGGTGCGGATGCGGCCTTGGGCAAGCCGCAGCTTGCGCTGGGCGTTGATGCGGTCGTGGATATCAGGACGGGCCATGGCAGGGTTCATGGTCAAGCGGGCGGCTAGCGTACCCGGTTGCCTGTAAGAATGCCCTAGCGGCGCCCCGCGGGCGGGGCGCCAGCCAGGTCAGGCGCTGCGGGCGCAGAGCGGAGCGATATCCAGGTGCACCGTGCCGGGGTGGTCGTGGTCATCGGCGTCCACATGCACCTGCATCGGGCTGATGCCGAGGCGGGCGAACAGGGCCTGGTCGCGCTCGGTGTCCGGGTTGCCGGTGGTCAGCAGCTTTTCGCCATAGAAGATGGAGTTGGCGCCGGCCAGGAAGCACAGCGCCTGCAGCTCGTCGCTCATGCTTTCGCGGCCGGCCGACAGCCGCACCATCGAGCGCGGCATGACGATGCGGGCGACCGCGATCATGCGCACGAACTCGAACGGGTCCAGCTCAGCACTGCCATGCAGCGGCGTACCGGCGACCTGCACCAGGCGGTTGATCGGCACCGAATCCGGGTGTGCCGGCAGGTTGGCCAGCGCCTGCAGCAGACCGGCGCGGTGTTCGCGGGTTTCACCCATGCCGACGATGCCGCCGCAGCAGGTCTTCATGCCGGCGTTGCGCACGTGCTCCAGCGTATCCAGGCGGTCCTGGTACTGGCGGGTGTGGATGATGGAGTCGTAGTAATCCGGCGCGGTGTCCAGATTGTGGTTGTAGTAGTCCAGCCCGGCGTCCTTCAGCGCCTGTGCCTGGTGGCCTTCGAGCATGCCCAGGGTGGCGCAGGTCTCCAGACCCAGCGACTTCACCTCGCGGATCATCGCCGCGACCTTGGGGATGTCACGGTCCTTGGGCGAGCGCCAGGCCGCACCCATGCAGAAGCGCGAGGCGCCGGCCTGCTTGGCGGCGCGGGCACGGGCCACCACGCTGTCGGTGTCCATCAGCTTCTGCGCGTCCACGCCGGTGTCGTAGCGCTGGGCCTGCGGGCAGTAGGCGCAGTCTTCCGGGCAACCGCCGGTCTTGACCGAGAGCAGGGTGGAAACCTGTACCTGCGCCGGGTCGAAGTGCTGGCGATGCACGCTGGCTGCGCGATGCAGCAGCTCGGGGAAGGGCAGTTCGAGCAGGGACAGCAGCTCTTCGCGCTTCCAGTCGTGGCGGATGACGGTGGACATCGGTGTTACCTGACAGATGGGGCGATGGAAGCGGCGCAGTCTGGTCAGCATACACATTGCTGTCAACCATCAAATGAAGAGCATGGTTTACAGGGTCGGGAGCGGGCTATCAGCCTTGCTGTTCCCGCCGCGCTGCCTGGTCTGCGGGGAGGACGGTGTCCCGGGGCGGGATCTGTGCCTGGCCTGCGGCGCCGGATTGCCATGGCAACAGGCCGCTTGCCGACGTTGTGCGCTGCCCTTGCCGGGTTCCGACGCGGATGGGCTGTGCGGTGCCTGCCAGCGTTCGAACTCGCCCCTGCAGTCGGTGCTGGCGGCCTTTACCTACAGCGCGCCGGTAGACGGCTTGTTGCTGCGGTTCAAATTCCACCACGACCTCAGCGCCGGGCGGCTGTTGTCGGCCTTGTTGCTGGATGCGGTGCGCGACGCCGAGCGACCGCAGGCGATCGTGCCGGTGCCGCTGCATCTGTCACGGCTGCGCCAGCGCGGTTATGACCAGGCTTGGGAGCTGGCCAAGCCGGTGGCGCGCGCGCTGCAATTGCCGCTGTGCCGGGGCCTGTATCGGCGGCGCTCAACCCAGCCGCAATCGGAGTTGGACGCATCGGAGCGCAAACGTAATCTGCGCGGCGCCTTCATCGCGGTGGGGCAGTTGCCTGCACATGTGGTGCTGCTCGATGACGTGATGACCACCGGTGCCACCTTGCATGCAGCAGCGCTCACCCTGCACCGCGCTGGCGTGCAACGGGTGGATGCCTGGGTCTGCGCGCGGGTGCCGTGATTGCCGTCTGTGTGATCACAAGGCCGTATCTGCGCCGCAACTGGCTTGAAATCATGAGTGTCATCTCTACATGTCATTACTACGGCTATGGGCCTAGACTGGGATTGAAAGGCCTTTACACCTGTTCAACATGAGGAGACAGACATGGGTGCTTCCCCTGGATTTCCTGCTGGATCGCTGTTTGGCTCATTGACGCGCAACTGGTGGGTGCTGCTGTTGTTCGGCCTGTTTGCAGTGATATTTGGCGTGCTGGCGGTAATGGCGCCGGTGCGTACCGCGGCCGTTCTGGCGTGGTGGCTGGGCATCATGGCCATTGTTGAAGGCGTGGTGGTGCTGATTTCGGCCTTCAATGGCTCGGCACCGGTATCGCGTGGTTGGGCGCTGTTCTATGCACTGGCATCGATTGCCTTTGGTGTACTGGCGGTGATCAACCCGCTGGCAACCGCGAGCGTGCTGCTGCTGTTCCTGGCCGCGTGGCTGGTGGTTGGCGGCATTTACCGCATCGTGTTCGCCATCCGCGTGCGCAAGCAGATCAGCGGCGAGTGGATGCTGATTGTCAGCGGCCTGCTGGCGGTGGCATTGGGCGTGATGTTCGCACTCAACCCCATTGCTGGCCTGGCGGTGACCTCGCTGTGGATCGGCGTGCTGGCCTTGATCTACGGCGTGCTGCAGATAGTTGCGGCGTTCCGCCTGCGTTCGCTGGGCAAGTCCATCGGCGTGGTGTAAAGCTTACCCCTCCCCAACCCTCCCCTTCGCCGCGCGAAAGGGGGGCTGAGCGTAGTGCCGAGCCATGCTCGGCAGAGGCTTCACCGGTAGTGCCCCAGCGGGTAGTGCCGAGCCATGCTCGGCAGGGCTTTCCCGGTAATGCCCCAGCGCGGCATGGCTACGCTCTACCAACAAAGAAACGGCCCGCACTGCGGGCCGTTTCTTCAATCCAGATACTGGCTGGCAACAATGCCAGCAAACAACACCGCGCCGACCCAGTTGTTGTGCAGGAAGGCCTTGAAACAAGGCTCGCGCTCACGATCACGGCATAGCCAGAACTCATACACCACCAACGCCATCGCCACACCGATGCCGGCCCAATAAGCCCAGCCCAACCCCGCGCGCTGCCCGACCAAGGCCATCGCGGCAAAGAACAGCGCGTACAGGATGCCCTGGATCACCAGGTCCAGATCACCGAACAGGATGGCGGTGGAATGCGAACCCACCTTCAGGTCATCGTCGCGGTCGACCATGGCGTACCAGGTGTCATAGGCGGTGGACCAGAGGATGTTGGCGGCATACAGCACCCAGCCCAGCGGCGGAACCTCGCCCTGGACGGCGGCGAAGGCCATCGGAATGCCCCAGCCGAAGGCCATGCCCAGATACACCTGCGGCAGATGTGTGTAGCGCTTCAGGTAGGGGTAGCTGGCGGCCAGGAATACGCCGATGAAGCTCAGCGCGATGGTCAGGGCGTTCAGGGTCAACACCAGCGCGAACGCGACCAGCATCAATCCGGCGAACAGCATCAACGCCGCGCGGCCGGAGATCGCGCCGGTGGCCAGCGGCCGGTCCTTGGTGCGTTTGACGTGCGGGTCCAGCCAGCGGTCGGCGTAGTCATTGATCACGCAGCCGGCCGATCGGGTCAGCCAGACGCCGGCGCTGAACACGAACAGTGTCCACAGCGGCGGCAGGCCATCGGCGGCCAGCCACAGCGCCCACCAGGTGGGCCACAGCAGCAGCAAGGTGCCGATCGGGCGGTCGGCGCGCATCAATTTCCAGTAGTGCCCGAACCGCGAGGTTGTAGCTGCGGTGGACGGTGTAGTTGGCAGACGGCTCATGCGTAAAGGTTACCAGCTGGGCAGGTTTTTCCCGCCCAACTACAGCAATCCAAAGGTGGGGGCAGACCTGCGGCCGCTTTTGCCGTTAGAATGCGCGTCCGCCCGGCTCAGCCGGCCGGAGCACAATGCGCCCGTAGCTCAGCCGGATAGAGTAGTGGCTTCCGAAGCCATTGGTCGGGGGTTCGAATCCCTCCGGGCGCGCCAGATTGAAGTCCGAGCATGTCTCAGGATGTCCAAAACCCCAGAGAAATCTGGGGTTTTTCTTTATCCGTAGTCCAATCAGGTCCGGGGGCATCTATTGCAATCCGGGTCATCCGGGGGCAACTTCGGGGGCATCCCGACCCCCGAAATACGGACATGCCCCCAATGGCCCTGACTGACATCCAAGTACGTAAAGCCAAACCTGCCGAGAAGCCCCAGCGACTCTTCGATGGCGGAGGGCTATACCTCGAGGTCAGCCCTTCGGGTGGCAAGCTGTGGCGGTGGAAGTATCGCGTTGCTGGAAAGGAAAAGCGGCTGGCCTTGGGTTCATACCCCGAGGTGAGCTTGGCTGAAGCCCGTGAGAAGCACATGGCGGCACGAAAGACCTTGGCTAACGGCATTGACCCTGGCGAGCAGCGGAAGCTCGAAAAGCTGGTTCGCAGCGGAGGCTCTGAGAACAGCTTTGGCGCGATTGCGCTGGAGCTTCTCGCTATGCGAACCAAGAAGAACGCGAAATCTACGGCTGTAAGGAACGGAAGGATCATTGAGAAGGATCTCAATCCTTACATTGGCGATAGGCCGATCAATGAAATTTCCGCCGTCGAACTGCTCGCAGTGCTGCGAAAGATGGAGAAGAGGGGGGCGGTGGAGACGGCGCATCGAGCGCGTGGCATTGCAGGAATGGTTTTCCGGTACGCAATCGCTACAGGTAGGGCAGAGCGAAATCCTGCTGTGGACCTGATCGGCGCGTTGGAAGCGCCTCAGACGAAGCACTTCGCTAGCTTGACGGAGCCATCCGCGGTTGCGCCGCTTCTACGTGCCATTTGGGGGTACGAAGGTAGTGCCATAGTAACCGCCGCGTTGAAGCTCTCGCCCTTGCTATTTCCTCGCCCCGGCGAGCTGCGTAGCGCACGCTGGGCAGATATCGACCTTGATGCAGCGGAGTGGAGGTATGTCGCTACCAAGACCGACACACCCCACATTGTTCCGTTGTCCAAGCAAGCAATTGAAGTTCTCACTGAGCTGCGCCCTCTCACCGGACGAGGCCAGTACGTTTTCCCGAGCCTTCATGGCAAAGGACGTCCGATGAGCGAGAACACGATAAACGCGGCCATACGCCGGATGGGGTTTGACTCAAAAACCATGACGGGGCATGGGTTCCGTGCAATGGCGCGGACTATTCTTGATGAGATACTAGGGTTCCGCCCCGACTACATCGAGCATCAACTTGCTCATGCGGTTCGTGATCCCAATGGACGTGCCTACAACCGCACTGCTCACTTGGGCGAGCGCCGCAAGATGATGCAGGAATGGGCAGACTATTTGGACAAGCTGCGAGCTTAGAAGAAAGATCTGTGCCCAATGCCGCGTTGCGCAACTCGACCAGTGGTCTGTCGGAGTTTTAGATGATTGTTTTTGTTCGGTTGGTCAATGAGGGCGTCGAAGTGTTCCGCCCGGTGGATGCTAAGCGAATCTCCGATCACGTGTTTGAAATCATTGATGAGTGGCAGGATCTGGACGAGGTTTGGGAATTCACTCGTGGTGATCGTGTGCTCTGTGCTGACCATACCTTCCAGGATGGATCGCAAGGTCTCCTTGCAGTTTCAGAATTCCAATCCTCGCCAACCAACTGATAAGTCTGTCTCTCGGTGCGCCTGATGAAGGGGCTTGTCCAAAGTCTTGTGTGAATGGGTTGACCAGTCACTGACCTACGGTTCGATGTCCCGTGACAGTTGTAGTAGCGCGCTAGCGACATTCCCCGCCTGCTGGACTTCCTCCTTGCGCTCAGGGAGTTCTCTCGTCAGTGTTTGCCAAGGCTGATGCCCCAGAAGCCTTGACGCGATTCGAAGTTGAGGGGATGGCATAGTGCTTCTTGGCGCGGTGGAATAGATACTCATCCAAACAGCTGTTTCCGCATCGGCAAGAGTTGGCGATGTGCGCGGATTCACAATAAAGAAAACCCGTAGCCAATGCCTGCTCTAGATGCCACGTTGTCCGAAAATCGGGGTTGATCTGGCGGCCGCTCCAGCGAGGCCGCCCAGCACGTTTGCTAGGATTGGGTGCTCAAGAAGTTTGGCCAGCCTGGATTCTGCGTCTACCTTTTGGTCCTCGGTTCCGCTTGAGGCCTCGATCGCATGGGCGAGCGTTTGGGCTGAATTCACGACGTTCTGAGTGTTGTGGTTGCCAATTTGGATGGAGTGCGAGCGCGACTGAAGTGAGGGGGAGTGCCAATCTTGAGTTGAAAGTGTGGCGCAATGCCACCGATGCCGACGTCATAGAAGGTGGCGTTCTGGATGTAGGAACGCTCAGCTTTACCGCTTGAAAGCGCTCGGGTCACGTAGTCGCCAGAGTCCACGTCTGCGGTCGGGTCCTTCAAGATTACGGTGGTTCCTGCAAAGGTGGCTTGGTAGGGGCCTTTCACTTCCCCAGACTGCTTTTCGATGAAAGCTTCCTACATCTTGCCGATCGTGACGTTGAGCTCCTTTTTCTGTTGTTGAGAGTTGGGATCACATGAACAGTCGGTAGGGATAACTATTTCCAGGAAGATCTTGGACGTTGGAGATGGTCCTAGCGAGCTTCTGGGAGTAGCGGATGCTGACAGGCACTGGGTCGTAGAGCGCGTCGTTGTTCCAGTCCATCTTCGTCAGCGCCAGCGTTTCGTGAGCGATCGTTTCTAGCGGCCCAGTTCCCGCGTGACGGGTCAGCAGGAGTGGTCGGGGAATGCTCTTCCCGCCCTGGTAGTAGTCTGACTTGCTTGAGACATCTGGAACATTGCCAGCGGCCCAGAGAAGAGCAGACGTGCCAGACCGGGGAACAAAAGTGCCTCGCGGCACCGGGTATCTGGCGGGTCGGGTGGGCGCGGTGCCGCCAGAGGATTTGACCAACCATACGCCCCGCCAAGTCGGTCTGGAGCTGATCTCAATGCACTCTACCTCGGGGACGGCGGTCAACGCATCGCGAGCACCCAGAACTTCGTCTTCCTTGAACGCATTGCTCTTGTGAATGACCATTCGCCGGGGAAGAATGCCTCCATTGCGCTGTTGGTAGATCGACAGACTGCGGGCAATGACCGCTCGCATGTCTTCTCGTGATAAGAAAGGATTCCTTCGTGCTTCGCGCACGTCCTTGACGGGATCTTTGGCTTCGAACGCCACAAACTGCATGCCGCCCCCGTCCATGTCGAACACCTGCGAGCAGCAGGTGACAAAGTGGGTTTCGTCGTTGACCTTCTTCAGCGCGTATGCCAAACCGATGTAGGCAGTATCCGCAGGCACTCCCGCCAGAGGGGCGAGCTTCCAAGGAATGCCTCCGGCTTTGACATAGAGCGCGATCGACAGTCTCCAAGCCAGCTGAGCTCTGTTTGAGAAGCTGAAGGTCCGGTCGTTGACCACTTGGGTTGGGATGCCGTGCTTTGCTCCCAATGCTTTGAGGACATCGTGCGCGTCAAAACCGTCCCCGGCCGTGTGAGGAAGCCACGCTTCTGGGAGATGAACCAGGACCACATCAAACTGCTCATGTCTTGCGCTTAGTTGCGAGAGGGCTGCATCGAAGGCGGTCACGAGGCGCTGCTGAGGTGGTCCCGATCCTGGAAGATCGTTGATGGCGTCGGGCCAACGGATGTGGTTGGCCTTGTCAGAGGAAGCCAAGTCCACGCCGAAGACGCTGGCGAAGCCTGGGAAATCTGGGGCGTAGCCGCTTCTATCGCTGGCTGCATGTTGCTCCTTCAGCGATGCCATAAGCGCCCCTCGAGTCCTGAACGTACTTGCCGGGCCCACTGTGGCAATGCGAACGGTGGGCGTGAACTGGCTGAATGTCTGGGACGAGAAGGGGCCATAGTGCGCCAGCCCGCGAAGGGGGTGGACGTCTCGACACCCGGAGTGCTCAGGAGAAAAGGCCAGCTCCGGTTCCGAAAGCAAGGACAGCGGCGGTAGCTGCGAGCGAGAAACATCTACCATCACTGTCTCCGGTCAAAGTATTTGTCTTGATGTCCAGGGCGACTGAAGCCGGTGAGCGGTGAAATGCGAAAAGCCGCGTCGACTCCCTCTTGATCTTCGATTCCGAACGCTTGAAAGGTTATCCCCCGTGGAGACGTGAGCAAGCTCGCCCACGCCTCGATGATGTTGGCCCAAGCGCCGTTGTATTTGGTGGCCCACAGCTCTCTTCTCCAGTCAGCAGTCGGATCTGGCCGGCGCTGCGACGACCAAGCCAGAGGGTCGCTCTCGGCTGCGTCTGAAGGAGCAGTCCGCTCATCACGCGGCACCTCCACGGCGGTGTAGGGGTCAAACGTGCACCACCAGCGTCCCTCAATCTCCTCGAGCCGAATCGAAATGGCTTCGTTGTAGTTGCGACCAAACTTGGTCCCCGTGAGCTCGCTTCCGTAGGCGACTCTGAGCTTGGATAATTGGCTTTCGCGGCGATGTCGCTGCTCGTCGGTTTCGCCGTCTCTCGCGCTGGCAACAAAAAGGGAGTGCCCAGAACGTTTCAGTCTGGGAATCAGCGGTCGCCGCCGAGCCAAAGCACGCAGAAGGGCATCGTAGATGAGTCCTAGCGCCCAACTTTCTTGGATGGGATCCAGTGCCCAATGCCCGTTTAGCACTGGCTTCAGGCTGTGCAATGACGCGAGGATCTCAGCGTCTTTGCCGAAGGCTGCGAGCTCGTTTCCAACCATTGCCACCGCTGCCCGGCACTTGCTGGCCTTGAGCATTTCCCGCACCTCAAAAATGGAGGATGGATGACCCAGGGTCATTTTTCTGGCTGTGGTGGGGAGACTCTCCACGAGCAACGCGGAGAGGCGCAGCACGGGGAACTTCCGGGCTTCCGCCGTGCGCACGGGGATGGGGGCTGCGAGCTGGACAGGCTGGAACGATAGAACATGGTCCAGCAGCGGGGCTGGAAGGCTGATTTGATTGAGCAGGTCGCCGGCCAATTCGTCGAACGTGGCGGACTCGATGATGAAGACATTGACGCCCGCAAAGGCAGCCTTTTTCAGGAAATCACTCACAGTTGGTAGGAGCTTGGAGCGGGAAGACGCGCACCAATAGAGACCGCTGGGGAAGGGGTTCTCGTAGGTCAGGACGGACTCAAGTGCCTCCATCACGGAGGAATCGCGGCCGCTGTAGCCAACGACGACCAGACCGAATCGCTTGCAGGCTTCAACCATGGCCCGGCGCAGGTCATGGTCTTGGGAAGCCAGCTCGCTTGTGGTGTTCTTCAGGGATGTTGAACGGTAGTCGCCATGAAGCTTGGTGATGAGGGGCCAATCAGACTCATCCAGACAGCGCGTAGCCAGGTTGGCAGAGTCTAGAGTCGCAACCGTCGGCTTGGCTGCGGTGCCAGGAGACATTAGCGATGCCGCCAGTAGGCTGGATTCTTCAATTAGGGAATCAAAGTTCGTCGTAAAGACGCATGGGGTCTTTGCGGCCGTTATTAGACCGGCCAGCATCCGGTGCCCAAAACAGGGTGTCCCTTTGCTGATGGCGTCATCGATGTATTGCCGTCGATGAGTCTCTTGCGGATAAATCGCCTCGAACGCGGCCGCATACTCGGTTGGATCGTTCGGAGGCGGAAGTAGAGGGGTGCGAGAGAAGAACTCGTCGATGCGCTGAACCCATAGTGGATCACTCGGATCCACGTTGCGGCGAGGGAATCGGGTCTCTTGGCAGTAGAGCCTGGACTTGAAGTCCAGGATCATGTCATAGCCGGTCGGAATGCCCGAGGCCGCAGAGGCGCCGGCACCGAGAAGCCATGCATGGAGCTCGGGTCGGAGGCTGAAAGTAGTTGCGAACTTAGATGCAGAAATAACCTGGATGGATTTCGTCATCAGGCAGCTGAACGTAACCAAGTGATTAAGTTAACCCAATGCTACTACTGCTGTTGGCTCGTCTCCTAGTCTTAAGAGACTGGAGATGATTTCATTCACGCTGTGCGTGTTGGGGCGGGAGCGTGTGCAGATTTTTTGTGGACGGTATTTTGAGTCGCCCTCGAGCTCGTACGTGGCCGCCATTCGGGGATGTCGGCTCTTGGCCGCGGGACATTAAGCGACCCAAAGTGGACACTTGTGCGGTTGCCTATCCTACCGCTGAGTTCGGTTAAACACTGGCTTGTTGGCCGGATCCAGCTACCCTAAGAACGAGTCGCACCACGGGGGATCAACTAAGTGGTGGTTTATGGATAAGTAGTATAAACGGATCCGTTCACACAAAAATCTGCCTGCGCTGTGGGAAGGGACTTCCGTATACACGACTTGGAAAGCATCTCATCCGAACGAGAAGTTACAAGCGTTTCTTGGGTGAGAAGGTAGAAGCCCCGCAATGCGGGGCTTCTGAAGTTGGTGCCAATGAAGCGCTAACTCACTTTGGCTTCTTGGTGCCGTAGGGAGCCTGATTGGTGGGCTTCAGCGAGATACCCGCCTTACTCGCCTGGCCGTAGATTGCCTCGGGCGAGCGCCCCATTTTCAGGCCAATGACCCGGGTGGGGGTGTTCCCTGATGCAAGGTCTTTGAGTTCCTTGACCTGCGCAGGGGTCCAGGGCTGGCCGGAGTTGGAGGGCTTCTTGGTCATTGCTTTTTCCTCAGCCGAGGTCGGCTAATTGGCTGTTGCCCCAGTCATGTGTTAAAGGGCGCGGCCGCGTTACAATTGAACCCTGGGCAAGGGAATCCCTGCTCAGGGCACTTGAGGGTGCCCACCATGACTCCCGATCAGTCTGGCCTGAGAAACGAGGCTGATCGGGGGTCTTTTTTCACGGCATCCGCCGGGCGAACTGGCGACGAATGCCGATCACTGTTGTCTTAAGCATGGTTCCTCCTTGGCATGTGCTGGGCATCACTTCGCTACGTTCTTGGGTTTGCTCTTCCGTGCCTTCACCTTCGTAGGGGCTGATTCAGTTGTGGCATCGGTCGGTAGCGGTGGAGGTGGCGGTGGGAGGCTCGGAGGCCCATTCACTTTTGCTGCCTCCTGAGTCCAGTGAGCGCGAATTGCGTCTATCTCACTGAGCCCCCCGACCTCGGACAGTCGATCCCAGAAGCGGCCATAGAGCACGTCTTGGATCTTTCCATTTGATCTCATCCATTCAACGGCAGAGTTTGGATTCGTTAGCAGAACGTAGTGGAAATCACCTGCCGGTCCGGCTTTTGCCACGATTAGCTGCAGTTCCTGCAGCCGCTTCATGCGCCGTCGCCAGGTGTCTACTGCCCGCGGTCCGGTGAAGCCTGCTTCTGCGGCGAACGTGATCGGATTGTCGATTACAAGAACCGGGTGATCTGGCGCTCGCGCCCAAAGGCAAAAAAGAACATGGCCGGGTGGCTGGCCTTTAGATTGTTCGTCCGCTGCCTGCATGGCAATCGGCAGCGTCCTCGGTACAGTTGAAAAGCCATTGTTCTTCTTGCGATTCCATATCCAGGCGTCATCCACTCCAGCGAAGTGGATTTGCCGTTGATGCTCGGCGCGCTCCGACATCTTTGCGCGCCGTGCCACTGCTTGCTTCATCGTGGACATCGAGCAATTCCCTATCAACTGGTGGCCAATTTGCGTCTTCAGGCTCCGAAGAGCAAGGGAACTAGACGCGCGTAATTGGGCGGTTTAGATAGCTGAAGGTTACGGCAGGTGTGCCGTACATGCAGTATCCAGCGAATTACGAGTTGTTGATATGCGCGTTTCCGCGCATTTTTCTTGATAATTACTATTAATATCAATTGTCTACCCCTGCCGAGGTGTGCTCTCCGTCCTCGCGTACTCTGCGTACTCAGTGTACTCGTCGTCCTCCCGGGGTTCTCCAAGGGGCGCTTGGGCTCATTGGCGGGACTCAATCGTCTTCAGGCAGTTGCGCCTTTGCTTAGACGGCGAACTGCTCCGCACTCACTACCTAGAGGGCTCGGTGACGCTTTGGTCGCTCTGCGGAGTTACGCTCAAGAGAGCGTGCGCAGGCTTTTGTGTACACGGCGCTTTGAGTCGCCCTCCGTTTTGTACACGGCCAGCATTCCGGAGCATGTCCGCTACTGGCCGGAAGCGAACGCGCACTTCTGTTCATTTCCTCATCGATATGACAACGGCGGCTTACGACCCTTCGGCTCGAGGCTAGTCATGTTCAGGCGGTGCAGCGGATTGTGTACAGTAACAATCCGCCTAGTATCGAGCTTTACTGGGGGGCGACCCCGACTAAGGGGCGTAAGTGGCACAACCAAAATCCCAGGGGCGTCCATCAAATGGTTTGGCGGGAGAAAAGACTATGTCGATAGTGAGTTTTCTTTCAGGTGAATTTTTTCTACGGAACAGCCCCAACGGCGGCACGGCTGTACTGTTGCGGTCGCTGTGGGTGACATCACTAATTTGTATGCTCGTGCTCCCGATCAAGTCGTACTTTGCGGCCGGTACGGAGCTTGTTTTTTCTGCAGCTCAGCTCAAGGTCGAGATTGGGCAAATGATTCCATGGTTTGGTGCCGTCTTTGCCGGTGCGTACGCGGCGTTTTACACCAGGTTCGCAGCACAGTGGGGCTATCTGGCAGCGCTGTACAACCAGATGATGGCAACTATTGCTTCCGCACCGCCGGGGCAATTCCCGAACGAAGCATTCATTAGTTGGAATGCCGCATTTATAGAGGACGCTCAAGACTTGCATCTTGCTCGGAAGTCAATGTTTGCGTCGGTCATCAGAGAGCTGCTGCAGAATCCGCACGTTGTTCGGGTCTTTCTAGATTCCACTCAGGGCGGCCCCAACCGGCTTCGTGACCTAGAGCGCCAGCTCAATTGCATCGCGGTGGCTCCTGCAGAGTTCGACTTTCGCACGACACAGTCGGTGCAGCGTGCAGTTGAAAGTGCGGCGACTTCCCATCCCGAAATATGATGCGCTTGGGATGAATCTCCTTTAGCGGTTCGGCTTGGTTGGAGTGTCGCGGATTTTTGCTTCTGGCCGGGAGTTGCCCTTCGGCGTGTCGAGCTTGAGTGTTGGGCCTCATCGAGAAGCTGCCTTTGATTGAAACTTATTTCAGACCCTTAGTACTACGTTGAAGCAGGATCCTCCTGCTTTGCGTGTGCGCCCCGCATTGGCGTATCGCTTCGAGTACTAAGCATGAAAGATAAATCCGAGTTCCTCTACTGCGTCTTCATTGTGGCTGCGGCCATCTTGTCGGCCGTAGCCCGTTGTTCGTTCACCCGCCCCGACCAGTTCGGCCGCGATTCCTACGACTAAATCAACAATCTAGATAGACCCGCAAGGCCCGGCACTGTCCGGGCCTTGTGCGTTATGACGTCTATGAAAGGAGACCGAGATGCATCACGTTGAAACCATGGCCTATGCAGGCCAAGTTCCATGGCATGGCATCGGAAGCCAGTTGGCCCCAGGCCAGTCCATCGAAGTATGGCGCGAACGCGCTGGCATGAACTGGTCCTTGGAGGAGGCTGAAGTGCGATTCGCCGCCGAGGCCGAAGATCAGTATCCGGTGCGGGCATTCCCCGGGCAAAAGGTGCTTTATCGCTCTGACACGAAGCGACCGCTGGCCGTGGTGTCCAAGCGCTATCAAGTAGTTCAGCCGCGGGAGATCCTGGAGTTCTACCGCGACCTGACGCGCTACAGCGGTTTCGAGCTGGAAACGGCAGGCGTGCTTCGTGGAGGGCGGAAGTTCTGGGCATTGGCCCGTATTGGGCAGGGTGTAGCCCTAAAGGGACAGGATCAGGTCAATGGCTACCTTCTTCTGGCTACGGCCTGTGACGGGACGCTGGCTACCACCGCCCAGTTCACCTCAGTTCGCGTGGTGTGTAACAACACCCTCCAGATCGCTGTTGGGGATCGAACCGGAGCCATCAAGGTCCCGCATCGCAGTGCTTTCGATGCTGACAGGGTCAAAAGCCAGCTGGGTATCGCTGTTGAGGGCTGGCATGGCTTCGTGGAGCGGATGCGGATCCTCTGTGAGACACCTGTGAACCCTGATTCGGTCGATGGGGTTCTGCGGAATTTGCTTACGTATCCGGCTGCTCAGAATGGGAAGCCTGTAGTGAATGAGCAGGCTGTTGCCAAGGTGCGGGCGCTGTATGACGGGCAGGGTAGGGGAGCTAGCTTGAAGACCAGCAAGGGCACCGCCTTCGGTCTCCTAAACAGCATCACTGAATTCGTGGACCATCATCGGCGGGCACAGAGTACGGAGAATCGCTTGGATGCGGCTTGGTTCGGCCAAGGAGCATTGCTAAAGCAGAAGGCTTGGAAGGAACTGCTAGGGGAAGCCGCATGAACGTCTCGCCGCACAAGCAGCGCCTGGAAAAGCTACCTGGCGGTTTGAACGAACGTGACAGTTCCGTCCTTTCCCAAGCATTGGAAATTCTTGAGAGCAGAGCAATGGTCAGTGGCCTTCTATTGGGAGATCCGGATGTTGCCGAAAGGTTTTTCCGTCTGCGTCTAGGGCATGAGATCCGCGAGCACTTCGAGGTGGCGTTCCTCGATGCCCGTAACCGCCTGATCGCCGTAGAACGGCTGTTCTCAGGCTCTATAGATGGTGCTGAGATCCATCCGCGGATTCTCGTTCAACGTGCCTTGGCCCTGAACGCGGCGGCGGTCCTGCTGGCTCACAACCACCCCAGCGGGCATTGCGAGCCATCAGAAGCGGATCGAGCCATCACCAGGCGATTGAAGGAAGTACTGGCGATGGTGGAGGTGAGGGTCGTCGACCATCTTGTGGTGTCGGCGAGCCAAGGCACCTCGATGGCTCAGCTCGGGCAGATCTAAGGCCCGGATACCTAGGAGAACAGCATGAAGGAAACAGATATGTCCTGGTCAATGACCAGGGCAGCGCTGGCTCGTGCCAAAGCGGCTGATCTAGACCGACAGGCACGGGAGGTAGAGCGCTCAGCTACCGACGGAAACTGGCGCACGAAGGCGCGGGCTAGAGAGGCTGCGGAACGTCTACGGCGAATGGCAGGCCGATACTTGGTGAAGGCCCTGAAACTAGAAGAAGGGCTAGATGCCCGGCTTACCCAAGATCTCTTCGAGTAGTGCCTTCCGGCGTACTGCTGGAAGGCTAGCAAGAGCGGCCAAGGCCTGAGCGAGACGAGCCTGCTGTACTTCGCTTTCATCACCTATCAAAAGGATAGCGTCTGCCATAGCTGCCGATGACGCCAGCAAATACGCGGCCGGCACTTGAAGAGCGTCAGCCAACGAAAATAGTGATTCCAAGCTTATGGCCATGGACTCGCTCTCGTAGCGGCTTATGCGTGCCGAGGCAGTGTCCTTATCAAGTCCCATTCGAACTCCGACTTCGCGTTGGCTAAGCCCTCGAAGCAGTCGGGCTTGGCGCAGGCGCGCAGCCACTACGCCTCGGGGTTCGAGGGCAGGGCCGGCCATTAGCAGGAGGTGACCGATGTAGTCATACCAACAGGATGACGGATGATCTACGCCCCGGGTAGACTCTACGTATCACGTAAGTTTATTGCAAGCCTTGAACGTAGCTCTGTGTTCGCTACTGGCGTTGTGGGGAATCGAGCAGTCATGTTGAGGAAGGAAGAAGTGGGAGAGCTATGGCCATGGATATAGCCGGCACAACGAATGGAGGCACATCGATGGCTCATCCTCAGGAGAGGGCCTGATGGCGGATGAAAACCACTACGAAGTCCTCGGGGTACGCCCCGGGGCACCCCTCTGGGAGATAGAACTGGCTTATAAGGGCCGGCGGAGTCAGTACCACCCTGATCGCTACGCAGCAGGAGACGAGGCTGCCGTGGCATGGGCGACGGCCAAGATGCAGGCCATCAACAAGGCCTATGCCGTCCTCAAAGACCCGGCCGAACGGGAGCGATTTGACCGCTCCCGAGCCCCAGCCAGACCCAGCCCCGAGCCAGAGGCTCCACAAACCAAGGCTCCAGAGCCTCCCCCTCTCCGCTCGCTTCGGCAGGCCCTGGAGGGACTCGAGTTCAGCAATGAGCCCTTTGAACGCGTGTTCGTGGCTCCGGATATTCCAAAGAAGAAGCTCCAGGCAGCCTTGGACAGCTACGGGGAGAGGCTGCGGGCCCAGGACGTTGTCGTGCTCATCGACGACACCGTCTTCGGCGGTGCCAGGGAGGGCGTTCTCATCACCGAAACCCAGATTCGGTGCAAGGCCAAGTTCGAGCAGGCTGAGATCCGGTTACTGGGTTGTCTGACGGAGATCACCGCCCACGGTGCGCACATCCGAATCCATGGCGAGCCCTTCATCACATTGAGTGTTCCCAACGCCGATGACCTGCGACGGCTGTTCAGAGCCGTCAGCCACTACCTGCAAGAAGCCAACTGATCTCAACTAATAGGGGAATTACATGAAGTACCTGATAGGCCTATACGGCGTGACCGTGCTGATCGCGGCCATATGTTTCGATATCTGGGGGCGCTATGCCTACAAGGGGTTCTTCTACAACCTCGGGCAAGGCCTTGTCTGGCCCGTAGTGGTCTTCCCGTCATTCGGAAAGCTGATCGGCGGCGTGGTTTGGATCGTGGTGATCTTTGCCCTGCTCGTCCTGGTGAAGAGGCGATAAGCATGGGATCAAGAATCCGAAAGATGCTCACCGTTGCTCTCATTCCGCTGGCGCTGTGCGCTTGTACCAGCGAGCTGGACAAGGTCCGAGGCCAGTTCATAGACAACTGCATGAGCAGCGGCGCACCGAAGTCCAACTGCAGGTGCGCCATCGACAAGCTGCAGGACCACTACGGCGAGCAGGGCCTGGTGGCCATCAAAAGACAGGGTTACCCACCGTCCGACTTCGCCGAGCAGCTGTTCGTTGCTGCGGGCCAGTGTCGGAACCCGTGATATCGCCTGACGTCCTGCCTTCGAAGTAGGCCGCCGACGGTGTCACTCGTTACCTCTGACGACCGAATGTCGGCCGCCCGAACATACAGACAAGGAATTCCATGAAAAGTATCAATTACGTTGCAGCCATGCTGGCTGCGCTTCTTCTTGGTGGCTGCAGCAAACCAGTTCTGGACTGGCGCAACGCAGAGCTGAGTAACGGCAAGATCTATGAATCCGGCTCCAATGAACCCTTTGACGGACGGGTGACCGGTGTACCGCACAAGCAGCTCGAACCGCTCCTGGGCTCTCTGAGAACCATCCTTCAGAACCTCAATACCAATCAGACCACCAGCATGACCGCACTGCTGGGCAACTTGAACTATGTCTGCGATGTGGATGTGGAAGAAGGATTGGTAGGCGGCCAGTACATCTGCCGCTATCCGCAGTCACAGGTCGTCGCCTACGAAGGCAAGCGGACTGACGGCGGTCTGGATGGCGAGACCGTGTTCCATACGAAGACAGGGAGTCCTGGCGTCATCCTGACGATGCAGAACGGGCGCGTGGAAGGGCCGATCAAGATCTACTTCGCCGAGAAGCCTGGACAGCTCTCCTACCAGGCCACGGCTGTGAACAACGGTCTGGAAGGAGAAGCGATCAGCTACTACTTGAACGGCCAGGTCAAGGTAAAGGCCAACTTCAAAGGCAGCGTGCCTGTAGGGCTGTGGGAAGCCTACTGGGAGGAGAACGGAGCCGTCTCGGAGCGGGGCCTGTACGAGGGTGGAAAGCTGGTCTCACAGACGCACTATCTGCAAGACGGCACCGAATACCTGACCGAACCGGAGATGTGGGCGCTTCATCGTTCAATTTCGCAAAGCGATGATTTCGCTCTGACGCCCAAGCAGGAAGTTCTGCTTACAGAGGCGGAGAAACGATACAACGCAGTACGCCTGCTGACGCCGGCCCAGCGCGAAGCGAAGTACCAGGCGGAGCAGGAGAGCATCCGGGCCGACAAGATCGCTCGCGGACTGGATCCGGACTGCTGGGTCTGTGACGGATCGGACAAAAGAAACTGACGGGGTAAAGAGGGTACATAGCGGGCGTGCCGATGCACGCCCGCTGCGTGCGCGTGTTTTGATTTTTGCCAAAGGATCTCAGGAGAGACGATGAAGAAGGTAGGTATGTTGGTAGGCGCCGTGTGGGCCGTACTGGCGCTGGTGGGCTGCAAGAAGGAATCGACCCTCACCCAGGCAGGTGACATCAACCTTGCTGGATGCGAAGTGCCGGCAGGTTTGACGCCCGTGCAGGCAGAAGCGGTTAGCTGCGCACCTGCGCAAGCTGAGCCGCAGATCACAGCGGAGCCCTCTGCAGCTGCTCCGGTGGAGAGTGTCATCAATGATGCACTGGCTCGAGATGCTTTCATCTTCAATCAGTCAGAGGAAGACGTCGAAGCTAGGCGCTTCGCAGAGGGTGACCTCAATGGCGACGGTCTCAGTGACAAGGCCGTGCTGTTCGTACTGCAGGCCACTGATGGCGGTAACGGTTACGCCACGCACCTGGCGGTCTTCCTCAAAGAAGGTAATGGTTTGACGTATGCGGACTCACTGCCTGTGTCAGGGTATGGGGAGGGAGTTCAGGAGTTCGCAGTGCAGGGCGGGATGGTTGTCATGAAGATCCTGGTACAGGGACCGGGTGATGCCACCTGCTGTCCCTCGGTGGAGAAGAATGTGAGCTACGTTCTTCATACCGGGAAGTTGATTGAGGCTAAGCCTGTCACTGCAGCGTACTGATTGAACTACTGCTCGGAGCAGGATGAGTAGTTTCTTACTCCTAGGTGCATAAGGTATGAGAGAAGCCGGCTATTAGTACTTACATGACTCCCCCCAATGACGTGCACTACATGCAATAGAAGGGAGGGGGGGAAGCAGAGCGCGCACTTACCGTTTCTCCAAACTCATCAGGCTAAGTAGCTTTCAAGCCATCCCACAGAGGCCAGTGACCAACGTCACTGGCCTTTTCATTCCCGACATAGAGGTTAATCATGAAGATCTTCCATTTACAGCTAAAGACTGGCGCAAAGGGCAAAGCCGTAGGGCATAGCGACTACATACGTCGCGAAGGAAGGTATCGGTCACGGGAGGACTTGGTCGACGTTGGATATGGGAATTTACCTTCTTGGGCAGAGGGTAGTGTTCGAGCGTTCTGGGCCGCAGCGGATGCACACGAGCGCATGAATGGTGCCGCGTACAGGGAGTTCATCATTGCGCTCCCAAATGAGCTTGTCGGCAGCAGGTCGAGGGACCTAGTGCACGATCTCACTTGTTACCTGGCAGGTACGAAGCCCTATCAGTTCGCGGTCCATGCACCCGAGGCATCCCTCGAAGGGGGGATCAACTTGCACCTGCACTTGATGATTTCAGATCGCATGCCGGATGGGATCGATCGACCGGCGTCGCAGATGTTCCGCAGGTACAACCCTGACAGGCCTGAAGCGGGCGGACGCAGGAAGGATGCGTGCGGAAGAACCAACGTGCAGGTCAGTGAGAGCGTGATTGAAAGCCGTTACATGGTTGCGAAGATCATCAACGAGCACTTGGAACGCAATGGCATTGCGGAACGTGTTGATCACCGGACACTGAAAGAGCAGGGCATCGAACGCCGTGCCGAGCGTCACTTGGGAGCATTCCGGATTCGGGGGATGTCCGGAGACGAGCGGCTAGCCTACGTGACGGCCAGGCAAGCCATGCGCGGGCGAGGGGAGCTTTGAGAATGGTGGGGCGGGAGCCCGGAAAACCGTGCGACTTTGCCCCAACGGGGGCATTGTCGCATCGTGTGCACGCCCATTTTGTGTGAAAGTCCGAGGCCGCTCCGCACTGGTGGTCACCAGAATAAAGAAAGGCCGCCCCATGAGGGGCGGCCTTTACTGTGCGGACGACTGAGGTCAGAGCGCCCCGGGGCGATCAAAGAAGTTGGGGTTGAACTCAATCACGAGCTTGCCACGTCCGTAGCGGCGTTCAGGTACTACGCGGATGACATCCTCCTCCTCCAGTAGGTCCAGTGCGGCAACAAAGCGTGACTGATGGCGAACAGGGCCATCCTTGCGAATGTCATTGCGGTAGGCCCACTTACGACAGCGGACCCAGTACTTCGTGCGCATGTACTCCATCAAGGCCCGGGCGTCCTTCTCGTCCTGCGGAAGATCATTGTGGTCGCCGAACTTCTCGCGGAACTCATCGTGATAGAAGCCCGTGACGTTGATGGCGCGCTGCAGCGTCGCACGCTCGATCACCTCACCTTCGATACCCTCAAAGTGGTGGAAGATGCCGGCGATACGGCTGGCGATCTCCATGGTCTTGGAGGCTGCATCACGGATGCTGTGGTAGGCGCGGCCCTTTGCGAGCTGCGGTTCGATCATGTCGTAGGTCTCCTTCCACAGTGCCTTGGCATCGGTCGAGAAGCGCAGCACCTTCTTGCTGTAGTTGCCATTGGCATGGCGCTGGTCTCGGGCTTCCAAGAGCGCGGTCATGCGCTTGTGGAAGGCCAGGACGTTAGCGCCGTGCACCGGCTCTTCGTTGGTCAGCTCAGTGGCAGCACGGTAGCCCTGGGTCGACTCGGGATGGCAGAACACGAAGCGGGCGAGGAAGCCAGATGCACGCGCCGTGCTGTTCTTCGTCTTCAGAAAGTCCTGGAACAGGTCCTCCTGGATCATGAAGCTGAGCGTCAAGCGCGGATCCGTGACCTGGACCACCTCGTCGGCGCGGTCAAGCATGATCATTGAGGGGGCATCCCACAGCTTGTTCAGGGTTGCCGAGTTGCGGAATGCACCGCTCTTCAGGAGCGTTGCACCCTCATCGCTGAGCATGGCGATGGACTTGCCATCTCCCTGCACCGCATTGATCAGGCCGCGCTCGGTTGCGTCCTGCACAATCATGCGATTGCATGCCGGCTTCACAGGTTCGGCTGCCCTGTGCATCGCAAAGCGCTGACGCAACTCGGTGGTGTCATTACCCTTTGCGAGGGTGCTGGTAATCAGGCGATTGATCGCCTTGCTCTCGACCTCCCAGAAGCCGTGATCGACTTCGTACTGCTCCGCCGCAGCCTTGTACGCATTGGCATACGAGCGCTCGTAGTCGTAGATCGGCTTCATGACAAGCTTGTCCGTGGCCGTCTTGCGCTCGCCCGAGTCGGCAACCGTTGCCAGATACAGAGCACAGGGCGTCGTGGTTGCATGCGGAAGCATGACATCGACGTCGGACTGGCATGCGATCGACATGCCAGTCAGGAACGAAGTGGCAACCAGGGCATCCGGTGCCTGGATGGCCTCCATGGTCTCCTCAATGGCCAGGGCCACGGACTTGTAAAACTCGTTCACCGGGAACGGATAGGTGGGGATACGCTTGTTCATTAGAGTGCCTTGTCGGTGCTGGAGGTGTGGGTGGTGGCGGCCTGCGCTGCCATGAGTTCCTTGAAACGGGCGGGGTGCAGCTTCAGGCCCTGGGTTTCCAGCACCTCCAGGATCGCCTTCTGGCTCACCTGCTTGTTCAGCAGTTCCACGATGGTCGGGTACAGCAATGCGAACAGCTGCGCCTTCTGGTGCTGCTGCTTGGGCTGCAGTGCTTTCAGTGCATCGGTGCAGCGGCCGGCCTGCTCCAGCAGGCGGTCATCGGCATGCGCGACGGGGTTGTTGTCCGAATTCATCTGCCTTCCCCTCAGTGCGCCGGCTGCGCGGCAGCGCAGGCCAGGACGTATGCCATCACTTCCGAGCGCCACCACGCGGTAGGCGAACGGTCGGAGGTGCCGAGCTTGAAAGGCTTCGGAGCGCGGGCGTCGTACGCCGGCAGGCGCGCATTGAGGCGGGCATACCAGGTGCTCTTAGACAGGCCGACGATCGACAGCACCTCGGGCAGGCGGATCGCCTGGTCCAGTACGGGGCTGCGCTGGAACGTCTGGAGGATGGCCTCCAGACGTTCGATGGTTTCGCTGCTGATAGACAGCGTGCCGGCGCTGGCTGCGGCGAGGTTGGCTTCCTTAGTACGGGAAGCGGCGGGGCGGCTGCTGGTAGCAGTTGTAGCGTTGTGCAACACGGGTTTCTCCTTGGTTGATCGCGGTGCTCTGCGAGGTGCAAGGAGGTTGCCCGTTTGGGCCTGATTCGAAAATTTACCCGCCGGCGGGGTTCTTTACTTTTCTCTTCCTGTTTGGTAGCCCGTACGCCTTGGTCCGTTCATGTAGCTCTTTGAATGCCTTCTTGAACCCGGATCTCGCTCCAGCGCCCTGCTTCTTCTCTATCAGCGCCATGAGCATTTCGTGCATGCGCTCGCTCACGGATGAAACGGTGGCGCTGCCTTTACTGTTCCAGTCTTTATAGGCCGCAACTGCATCGGAGTACTTGGGGTCGTGCGCGATCTGATCTGCGATCACGGCGCATAGCTCATCGGCAATAGTGATGTTTCTGGAGATTGTGTAGCAGTTAACTACTTCCACTGCTATGGCGACGATCGCATCTCTAGGGGTGGTGTTGATTCCCTTTTGGCCTCTCGCTCGCTGTGCTTCTGCTTCGGTAATGGGCGAGTAGGTCGTGCCGAGGTAGAAGTTGCCCTCTAGAAGCGCGTGTAGTGCCCGAGCTTCATCCGAAGCGTTGTAGGCGTTCCTTGCTTCAACCCAGAAGGCGATGGCAATGTCTAGCGCATCGTCCACATCAATGGTGGCTTTAGGCTTGAGAGTGTCGCGCTGTAGTTGAAGGTGCTGCAGCTTCGAGTACGCGACTCGTCGGTAATATGCCCCCTCTCCTTCGATACGGGAGAGTTGAACGCCCGCCCATGCCTCAGCGATCTGGTCATCGAGGTCGGCGAACGCCTTAGAGTTCCTGAGGATGTTCCGGACCTTCCAGTTTGCAAAGTCGGTAGCGTTGCCGTGCTTCGCTAGCTGCTTGCATGCTCTTTCCCATAGCTCTGAGAAAGGACAAGGATCGAACTTTCTGTTCTCATGCGCGCTTCTGATTCTGGCGAGTAAGCGCTCGAACAACAGGGCGGTCGTGGGCAGTCTTTCGCCGCTGTCATAGGTTCCAGTTGGATGACGGTTGCATGGTCTCGGTGATGTTGGAACCAGGGGTTGGTCCGAGGGGTACATTCGCCAAGCGACCGAAGTCTTGGGGGAAAGGGTGCTCACTAAATTTTCGATAGGCATAGACTCTTCCTTGAATGAATTGCTGCTTTGCACTGTTAATTGCAGTTGACACGTTAATGCGAGCTTCTCGCTGACTCAGAAGCTAATGTAGCGAGAAAGGCGATTTTTAAAGTTCATCATTTTGGGGAATTGACGTTGCGCTGGTTCTTGCTCTAGCCATCGGCGGCTTTTGCGGCCCCTTGTTGTGCCCCGAAATTTCGCTGTACTGACTTCAAATTGAGCACGCCGGAAAGTTTGCGGAAGCCAGAAGCGAGCGTGTGCAAATTTTTGATGCGAACGGAATTCTAAATCGCTTTAGTTTGAAGGCGGCCGACAGAACGAAAACAGCAGTAAGGGCTCAGGGAAAGAATGGAAAGTGCACTCGATTGGAGTCCCTCCAAGACTCAACGACGCAGCCCGCGTATCACCTTCGCCAGCGTCTTGACTCCCGCTTCGAGCTCGGTCGGGGCGTGGGCAGCGAAGCCCATCAGAAAGCCCGGCGTAGGGGCGTCCGATTTGGATAACGTGCTTAGGCCGAGCAGGTCGATGCCTGCCCGCTGTGCGGCGTCCACGGCGTCGGCTTCGGACAGGTCGCGGACGAAGACGCAGGGCATCTGCATGCCGCCGGCCGGCACGCGGGGCTCCATGAATTCGGACAGGTGTTGTTGGACCAGCTCTGCTAGCACGTCCCTTCGTTCTGCATATACCGCGCGCATGCTGCGCACATGGGCTCCGAAGTGGCCGCCCTCGATGAAGCGCGCGAGCGTGAGTTGGGGAATGGGGGCGCTGTGGCCATCAAGCAGGGTGCGCGCGGCGGTCATTGGCGCGATCAGTGGCGGTGGAAGCACCATGTAGCCGATGCGAAGACCGGGAAATAGTGATTTGGTGAAGGTGCCGATGTAGAGGGTGCGCTCGTATGGATCGAGCCCTTGTACGCAGGCAGTCGGTTTGCCTGCGTAATGAAACTCGCTGTCGTAGTCGTCCTCAATGATCCAGCTGTCGTGCGCCCTGGCCCATTCGATGATGGCCAGGCGCCGGTCCAGCGGCAGCGTCGCGCCGGTCGGGAACTGGTGCGAGGGCGTTAGGAACACAGCGCGTGCAGCGCCGCCGGGCTGCAGGCTGGCCTCGAGCAGGCGGTCGACCTGCAGTCCATGCGGAGGGTCGGCAGGGAATCGTTACGTACAGGGCCAAATGCCACCTAAGCGATTGAAACGCAATGATAATTGTCTTGTCCCGATGGCGGATGTCCCCGTCTATGGGGCCTGTTCAAGGACTTTCGCTGTATAGCTCAGCGGCGCCACTTCCCTTTCAAGATCCAAGTGGTAGTCGCCGAAGCGATTGATGTGGCTGGTCCGGTAAGGCGACAGGCCGGCCAGAATCTCGGGCGTCAGTTCAATCCCCTCCTTCTGCATTACGGCCAAGGTCCGGCTCATGCGTTCCACGTTGTGGAGGATGATCATGTTGGCCACCAGCTGGCTGTACTTGATGATCTTGCGCTGCTCGTGTTGGACGTTCTCAGCAATGATCCCTTGGCTGCCAAAGAAGACCCACTTCACGAAGCCGTTGTATTCCTCGCTCTTGTTGGTCGCAGCATGGATCGTTTTGCGAATCTCGTTGTCATCGATGTAGCGCAGCAAGAACAGCGTTCGGACGGCCTTGCCAAGTTCCCGGAAGGCGAAGTACAGCTTGTTCTTCCGGCTGTAGGTGCCCAGCCGGCGCAGGATCGAGGACGCGGTGATCTTCCCCAATCGGATCGAGATCACTACCCGCAGCATGTCGTGGAGATGCGTCGCGATCAGTTGCCAGTCGATGCTGTCTCCGAACAGTGCCTGGATATTCTTATAGGTCCTGCCAGGTTCGGGCCGGAAGAATGTCAGATCCTTGATGTTTCGTATCCTGGGCATCAGCTGGATGCCCAGCATGTGGGCCAAACCGAAGACTGGGTAGCTTTGGGCCTGCGTGTCGCCATGGACGATCTCAGGCTGGATGTCGGAAGTGTTGGCCAGCAGGCCGTCGAGGATGTAGATGCCCTCGTGCACACCACAGGGAATGAAATGGCTGAACAGCGCCACGTATTTGTCGGACACATGTTAGTAGCCGATGCCGCCGTAGCCGCCGTAGCGGATGTGGTACTCCGACAGCAGGTTGTCCTCGTAGACGCTCCATTTGGTGCCATCTGCTGAGGCGCTTTTCCCGCTGCCCCAATAGCCCGGGAGGTCGAATTTATTGTAGGTATTGATGACCTCTACGATGGCCTTCTCAAGCACATCCTCGGTCACGTATTTCAGGTTCAGCCAAGCAACCTGGCGCCGGCTGAAGCCCTTGATCGACCGCGCCGTCTGCGTCGGACCCAAGTTGCAGCCATAGCAAAACAGCGTGGTGATCACCCGTCGAGGGAGATCTTCAACCTGGCTCTCGGTGCCGGCGATCGGACGGAAGAATCGGTGCAGATCCAGCCATTGGCTGGCGTCGATCAGGACATCGACGATGCTGGACTCCGGGAGCCGTTCGGCGATGAGGCGGTCCACGGTGGCAATGGCGCTTGAGACCTCGGCGCGTTGCCCCTTCCGCAGTACCAGGCGTCCTTCCAGAATGTCCGCATGAACATTCTCGGGGAAACGCTCGTCAACTTCGTCGGCCAAGTCGGTCAGTTGTGCGCGCAACCCGGCCACGAAAGTCGCAGCGTCGGTGGGCAAGCCTGACACCTGGCCATAGGCTTCCAGTTCCTGGGCCAAGGTGGCTTCATCGACCAGCTGCTCGCGGTAGTCGTCAAATCGTTCGCTGCTCGGGATGAAGAGATCTCCCGACTTCAGTTCGTCCTTGACCTGCACCAGCACGGCCAGCTCGAAGTACTTACGGTGCATCCAGCCGGCGCCTGCCGCGCTGGCCCGCTTGCCAAACACGTGCTGACGCCAGAGCTTGGACATCCAATCGAAGTCCTTTTCCGGGTCCAGGCCGAGGGATGCGACCTCGATCAGCTCACGGCGTTGGTTGCGCAGCGACAGCACCGCTGCAATCAACGGCTCCATGCCGGCATCGTGGCTGGTTGCCCGCAAGTTCATCAGCTCCAGCCCATTGAACAGCAGCGGCCTGACCGCGCCGTAGGGTTGCAGCATGAAAGGCAGATAGTTCTTTCCTGCGTATGCCATATGTTCTTCGCATTCGGCCAACAAGGTCGACACTTCCGCTTCCAGACTGTTATCGATGGCATCCACGCGCTGACTATCGCTGCCGTCGAGCTGATAGGCCTGCAGGATTTCCTTGAGCTGGCCGATCAGGAAGTCGGCCCGCTTGGCATGTTCGAGCTGGTAGGCCAGCAGCTTTTGCTGGGCCGTGTTCTCCAGCCCGCGCACCTGCTTGATGAACAGCTCGGCTGCGTCATCCAGCGTCTTGGCATGCTGGGCGCGAATGAAGATGGTGGCCAACGCATAGCGCTTGTCCGGAGCCAGTTCGGCTAACTCGCTGGCGTCATAGGCGCGAGCCATTGCACGGAATTGCTTGAGCTTGGGCACCGGCACATCGATGGGAGGCAGCTGCTCGGCCAACTGCTGCAGCATGCGGATGTGCTGCAGATAGAACCGGACCTCCTTGTTGGTCGGTCGGCCAGGCTCGCGCTTGAGCGATTGCCAGCCAGTAAATCTGGAGCCTTCCGGTGCGCGCAGCAATTCGTCAATGAGCGTGCGCGTGGCAGGCGTCAGCGCGTGACTGATGCTGCGGTAGTAGCCCAGATTGACCCGCTCACGTGCGCCGATGGCGGCCAGCTCCAGGGTGCGGAAGCCTGGCAGTTCGTAGCGGTGGTGCACCAGCTCTTCGAGCAGGACGTTCACGATGTCCGGGATGGTGTGCTTGGTCTGGGCTGCTCCGGTGGCCACCGTGTCCAGCCAGGCCAAGCCTGATTTGTCCAGGGGATGTACCCCGATGAACTGCCGAAGCTGCGGCATATGGCGGCGCTGGCTACCGGAAGCGTCGTAACGTTCGAGCTGGTCGGTGTCCAATACGCGCCCGAGTCGGGCGGCCTTGGCGATGTGCTTCCGGATCCGCTCGGGCACTTCGGCTAACACCGTGAAGTAACCCAGGCGCTGGAAGAGCTTGAGATGAATCAGTACCGCCAGCTGCGGTCCCGGCTGGGTGGTCAGCTGCTTGGCGAATGCAATCTCAGCGGCGGTGGGGGTATAGATCTCCTCCAGTTCCTTGGCGGTGGGATCAGGCTTCAGTCGCGGGTAGGCGGTCTCGTGAAGGGTAGCCATTGGATCCGGAGGTTATGAGGGGATCAATCCCAGTGCCGGCCGTCGTCTGTATTGAGAGACGCTTCCAGGAAACACTGGTGCGTATCGGCCATGCGGTGCATGTCATCGAGCAACGTGGCCAGGATTTCATCCAGATCCCGGTCGGGATCGGTGGGAACAGTCAACTGGTACTCGCTGCTGGCAGTGTTCAGGCGCACAGCCTGGAACGGGGCCAAGCAGATCTCTTCGATCCGGCCTCGGGCCTTGGCCGCGCCGCGGCCCGTGCGGGCAAACGGGGTCAGCACCATGCGCAGGCGCAGCTGCAAGGCCGGTTTGCCCTCGGGCGCCGGCAGTGCCATCGCCGGTACCGGCGCGGTTGGACTGGGCAGGCTTGCTTCAATGCGGTCACGGGCAAAGGGGTCACGCCCGTCCAGATAGCGCATGGCCGACTGCACATCGCGCCAGCCCACGTACTCCATCAGCGCCTTCATGTCCCAGCCTTGGTCGTTGGCCCAGCTGGCAAAGCCGCGGCGCAACGAATGGCTGCTGTGGAGCCCCGCATCGGCAAAGCCGGCACTGGTCAGCAACTCGCGTAGCAGGCGCACCAAGCTGTTGGGATGCAGGCCCTCGGCGCTCACCTGGCCCCATTGGTTAACCTCCCGAAACACCGGCCCTTCGTGCAGGTCGGCCGCCTGCAGCCACACCTGGGTCGCCTCCACCGGGCACAACCGCGACAACGCCGGCACCTTGTAGGTGACGCCGGCGGCCTGGCGGTCGCCCTTGCTGCGCGGCAGGAAACAGGTCATCCCCTGTCCCGGCACCAGCGTGAGATGGGCCACGTCCAGACGCAGCAGTTCATCGCCACGGAAGCCCCGCCAGAATCCGAGCAGCACCAACGCTCGGTCGCGTTGATGGCGCAGCGCCGCCGCTCCGTCGCCCCGGGCATGCGCCGCCGCGATCGCGGCAGCCAACCAGTCATCGAGCTCGACCAGCCGCCGAATCTGCAGCGGCGCGGCTTGCTTGACCTGGCCCGGGTGCAGGGTCTGGATGCCTTTGAGCACCTTGCGCACCAGCGGCGACCGGGTCGGGTCGACAAAGCCGTGGTCGCGGTGCCAAGAGGCAATGGCGGCCAGCCGGTGGCGAAGCGTGCTGGCGGCTAGGGTCTGCGCATACGCGGCCAGGTACCGCGCCACGCTGTCCGGTGTCGCTGGGAGGTGGCCTTGCCATTCAACCTCGAAGTGCCGCAGCGCCGACGCATAGCTGCGCACCGTGTTCTGGCGCGTGGCTGCATCGAGGTAGCGGTCCAGTTCGGTCACTGGCGCGTGGCCTCCACAGCGACCGGCTGCCGCAGGGTCGACAGGATGGTGCATTCAGCCCGCTGCCCACCGTGGCAACTGGCAATCACCCGTTCCAACTCGGTGGCCATGCGCTCCAGGTCGGCCATGCGCGCCCGCACGTCGGTCAGATGGCTGCGTGCCAGCCGGTCCACGTCCCCGCACGAAAGCTCCTCATCGCCGGCCAGCTGCAGCAGGCTGCGGACCTCCTCCAGGCTGAAGCCTAGGTCCCGGCCGCGCGCAATGAAGCGCAGCCGCTCGATGTCGGCCGGGCCATAGACCCGGTAGCCATTGCCCGAGCGCCCCGGGCGCGGCAACAGGCCGATCCGCTCGTAATAGCGGATCGTCTCCAGGTGGCATCCACTGGCGTCGGCAGCCTCACTGATTTTCATTCGTAGTACGCTTGACTCCGTAGTAGCTACGGACTTTACACTCACCTGCTGTGTCATGCCAGCGACCCGCCCGGGCCCGGCTTCCCTGCGACTGGAGATGTTCCGATGAGTGATTGCGGCTGCCACCACGAGGCCAAGAATGCGCAGGAGCGGCGCGTCCTCTGGATCGCCCTAGCGTTGAACGCGGCGATGGCCGTGATCGGCGGCATCGCCGGCTGGATTGCCCATTCCACTGGCCTGCTGGCCGACGCTCTGGACATGCTGTCCGATGCCACCGCCTATGCCATTGGCCTGGTCGCTATCGGGCGCACGGCGCGCTTCAAGGCCAATGCCGCTTGGGTCAGCGGCAGCGTGCTGCTTGTGCTGGGTGTGGGCGTGTTGGTTGAGGTGGGCCGCCGGGTGATGTACGGCGCCGAGCCGGTCAGCGGCTGGATGATTGGCACCGCCCTGCTGTCGCTGGCGGTCAATATGGCGGTGCTGCGCATGCTGGCACCGCTAAAGTCCGGCGAAGTGCATCTGCGAGCGACGTGGCTGTTCACGCGGGCCGATGTGGTCGCCAATGTTGGGGTGATCCTGGCCGGTCTGTTGGTGTGGTGGCTGGCCAGCCCGTACCCGGATTTCGTGATCGGCGCCCTGATCGGCCTGTATGTGATCAAGGAAGCCTTCGAGATTTTAGGTGATGCCCGCCGGGCAGGTGCCGACGCGCGCAAGACGGCTGCATGACCAGGCTTGGCCGACTGAGCTCGGACTCTGGCGGCTGCGCTTGAACCCGGCACTGTCACGTGGCGCAGCTGGCCCCCGACCTAATCCGTCGCAGCTCAATCTGCGTGACCGTGCGGAAGCTCAGGCAAAACGTTAACTTTCTGTTCTTCGGATGCCGGATTCCGTCAATTTCCCGCGCCAGCTTTTGCCTGGCCACCTGACTCGCAGAGGCCACTCGAGCCCGCGAGATTGATGAATAAGCGTCAGCTTGCTGATGAGCGGGACCCAAGGTATCTTTCCGGCCTCAAATGTATCAGTCCTAGCCACACGTGCCTTCCATTGTCATCCATGCCAAGCGCTACGCTCTGGCACTGCTGCTCGCAGTGATGATCATCGTGCCTGTCGTTGATGCTTCGGTCTGCTTCTCTGAGGAGCAGTCACACCAGGAAGTGGCAGGGCCAGGCGATGGCCACCCCGATAAGGCGCATGCCGCTTGTGGTCACGGTCACTGCCACCACAGCAGCACTTTTGTGGCGTCCAACGGTTTCACCAGTGCCGAAGCCGCAAGAAATGAAGGCGGGCACACGTTCTACGAACAGCCCATGACGTCCCACATCCCGGACACGCTGATTAGACCTCCCAGGCTTTGATCGCATAACAGGCGCAACGCGCCTGTCAGTCCTTCTGCGATCACCTTTGTGTAGGTCTTTCCATGAACACATCTTGTTGCTGGGCGCTCCGTGCGCTCGGCCGACGCGTGGCTGCACGTGCAGTCGCCGGCCAGTACTGCGCCGCCTTGAAGAAGGCGACCTGAATGCCCTTCTCAACATCTACCAATCTCCGAACTGCACGCGATCGAGCGGCACTACTGATGGCAACCTCCGTGCTTGCCATCGGCGCATCTCTTGGTGTGCGCGATTTTGGGCCTGTCGACGAACCGAGATTTGCCTTGGTTGCCACCCAAATGGTGGCAACCGGAAGCTCGCTGTTCCCGCGTCGGGGAGCGGAGCTGCACCCAGACAAGCGTCTCTTCATGTGGATCTCGGCTGCACTGCTGTCACTGACCCAAAACCTGCGGACCGCGGTCCTGGCCCCTTCGCTGGTGTCAGGCGTTGCATATGTGTGGATGGCTTTCCATCTAGGAACGCGCAATGGCGGCCGTGTGCGCTAGGGGCGCGCGCGGTGGTCAATAAAAAGGAATCACCAATGCATTACGTGAAAACAGAATTCAACCGAGGCAGTTCGCGCGGGGGCCTAGGCTCAGATCCACTGGGCCGTCTTGGCAAGCCCATCTGCGGCCCGCAGCTGGGCGTCAACACGTTGATTATCATCGTGGCGATGTACTTCACGTTCTTTCTCAACAGCGCGTTCTTCGCAGAAGTAATTGCGAAGAGTGGTGCGGACGGAGCAGCTCGTGCGCTACTTGTTATCTCTACGGGAGCGATCCTCACTGCCTTGAATGTGCTCATTCTCGGATTGCTATGCGTTCGATGGACGGTGAAGCCGGTTCTTGCATTGCTTCTCGTCGTGTCCGCTACTGCTGCCTACTATTCAGACAATTACAGCGTCTACTTCGACGCCAGCATGGTACGAAATGTGCTGAAGACCGACGGCGCTGAAGCCGGAGAGTTGCTGACCTGGGGCTTCTTTCTTGCGGTACTAATTAAAGGCGTCGTGCCAGCTATCGCGGTATGCATGGTAAGGCTCCAACGTTCTTCCAATGTGACGCGGGCGATACTTGCAAGAGTGCTTCTACTTGGCATGGCGGTTGTTGTAATCGTTGGCGCGGCAATTGCGTCATTCGACGACCTCTCATCACTCATACGCAATCACAAGCAAGTCAGATACCTTGCAAACCCTGGAAACTACATCGCTTCCATTGCGAAGGTTGTGCGAGAAGACACCCGTGCGGAGCGCGGTCCGATCCAAGTGGTTGGCCCCGATGCCATGATGACGCCTCATCCGCCAGGCGCGAAGCCCCACTTCTTGGTCATCGTTGTAGGTGAGACGGTTCGTGCGCAGAACTGGGGTTTGAATGGATACGGCAGACAGACAACGCCACAGTTGGCAGCGTTGGACGTCGTCAATTTCTCAGACGTGACCGCCTGCGGGTCAAACACCGAAGTGTCGGTGCCCTGTATGTTCTCTGCGTACGGGAGGCGAGACTACGATCGAGACAAGATCAAAGGTTCGGAGTCGCTTCTGCATGTTTTGGAGCGTGCCGGGGTCAGGACCCTATGGCGTGACAACCAGACTGGATGCAAGGGCGTCTGCTCTGATCTGGCATTTGAATCCTATCGCGTGCCGGTCAAGGATGTTCTGTGCGACGACCAAGCATGCCGTGACGAGATTATGCTGCAAGGTCTGCATGACTCGATCGAGGACAACCCTGGTGATGTCGTTGTCGTTCTACATCAGCTGGGGAACCACGGACCCAGCTACTTCAAGCGATACCCGGAAGATCTGACGAAATTTACTCCCGACTGCCGAAACGCAGACTTGGGCAAGTGCACACGCGGTGAAATCGTCAATGCGTATGACAACGCGGTCCTTGCGACAGATGACTTCCTTGCAAAGACAATTCGCATGCTTGAACAGGACAAGAGTCACGATACCGGGCTGATCTATGTCTCCGACCACGGCGAGTCATTAGGGGAGGCGAACGTCTATCTTCACGGGCTCCCCTACGCTATCGCCCCTGATACTCAGATCAAGGTGCCGATGGTGATGTGGATGTCTGATGGTATGAAGAGCAGCAACAACCTGGACCTTCAATGTGTCCGGGACCGATCAAAGCAGCCGTCCAGCCACGACAACCTCTTCCATTCTGTGCTTGGCCTGATGCAGGTTAGGACGACGGTGCTAGACGAGAGCCTAAATCTGTTCTCAGGCTGTACCAGCAACGCCGGTCACAGCCTATAGCCGACCACGGCGAGTATCGCTGTTGGAAGACCCGTGAGCGTCTCTTGGGCCCAAAAGAAGGAAACATCGAAGTGGCAGATATGTACGGTCATCGTCCGCGGAGCATTGCGCGCGTCTTTGAGGCGCTTCGCTGGTCTCTCCAGGGGCTGAGATCAGCTTGGCTGCATGAATCGTCGTTTCGGTTGGAAGTTGTTATGGCCGCGGTGGCATTACCTACAGCTATCTTTTTCGGCAACTCAGGGGTAGAGCGAGTGCTTCTCATGGGGAGCGTACTGTTCGTTTTGGCATTCGAGCTGCTGAACTCCGCTATCGAGGCAGTGATCGAACGGTATGGCCCAGAAATCCATGAGCTGGCTGGTCGTGCGAAGGACATGGGGTCGGCTGCGGTGTTCGTGGCTCTTTGCAATGTCGCCCTCACATGGGCCGTTATCCTTGTGGGTTGATTCCCTGGGTCCCGACCTGAACGGGGCTAGGGTGCGTTCAAGCACAGCCACCGTAGTGTTTTTATGTAATTGTATCCGTCCAAAAGAGGTTGCTAACCTTTCCCAATGCGTCGCTCTCTGCCTGCTATTCGTATATACCTGATGCTGCTGCTTTTGGCGGCGTTCGTGGTCGTGCCTGTGGCCGAGGCATTGGCGTGCGCGCAAGAAGCGACGGTCAGCGTGGGCGATGTGCACGCCTTGCAAAGTGATTCAGACTCCGAGTCGAGCAAGAGCAAGGATTCGTCCAGTGCCGATGCCTGTGGCCATGGGCATTGCCACCATTCAACGGCAAGCCTCCCAGCTGCCGGTCACGACGATCTGTTCGCCGATGGCCGGATTTCGCTGCACAGTACCGAGCACGGGGACGTCTACGCCCTCCGACTCGACGGACCCATGCGCCCCCCCCGTATCTGATCTGGCTCTGCCCCGCATTTGCGGGTAGTTCGCTCAGATAATTTACGGGAGTTTTTATGTCGATTTTGACGGGTCGGTCGCTTTCAGCGACCGGGTTGGCTGTCGCTGTTCTGCTGGCGTTGGTGCCAACCGGGCATGTAGCTGCTCAAACTGCACCATCTTACGAATCGTTGCTTTCTCGCTTGAACCAGATGCCTGCGACGGTCCAAGGCGTCGCGCTGGCTGAGGCAGCCGAGGCGCGGGTACAACAGGCTCGGGCACTGCCCAATCCGACGGTCTCCATCGAAGCGGAGAACGCCTACGGCACTGGTCCCTACAAAGGTTTCTCAAACGCTGACAGCATTGTCACCCTCTCCCAGCCGCTGGAGATTTGGGGTCAACGAGGGGCCCGAGTGCGCGCCGCGCGTGCGGAGGCTGGGGCTGCAGGCTTGCGGGGTGATCTGATGCGCAGTGACGCAGCGGGTCGCCTGGCTGCGACATACGCCGAAGCAGAGGCTGCGCTGCGCCGATATGAGTTGGCCAGCGAGGCATTGGCCTTGATTGAACAGGACGCCAAGGCGGTAGCTGCGATGGTCAGCGAGGGACGTGAGCCCAACCTGCGCGGTGTGCAGGCACGGAGCGAGGTCGCCAATGCAAAGGCCAGCCTAGATGAGGCCGAGGCCTACCGGGATGCGGCGCTTGCTCGCCTAGCCGGGGTGTCCTTAGTGGACAGCCCGCTGACCGACATCGGCGAAAGCCTGCTTGACCGAGTGCCCTCTCACCCAATTGACAATGAGGCCGCCCCGCTTGCCGTTCGTATCGCCCAAGCCGAAGCGGACGCCTCCGGCCGCCTTATCGATGTTGAGCGCAAGCGTGCGTTGCCACAACTGAGTGCATCCGTGGCTCAGACGCGCTTCCGCCAAGCGGGCGACCAAGCTTACAACGTGGGCATCAGCCTTTCGATCCCCCTATTCGATCGTAACCGCGGTGCGATCCAGGCGGCCTATGCGGAACAACGTGCTGCCGAAGCGGTTCTGGAGGCTCAGAGGCGTGACAGTGAGGCGGCCCGTTTGGGAGCGGTAGCGAGTCTCAAGGCATCCAACAGCCGCGCACGAGCAGCGGATGAAAGCGTACAGGCCGCAGATGAAGCCTATCGGCTGGCCCGCATCGGATTTGAGGCAGGTCGTATATCGCAATTGGAGCTGCGCAGCACGCGATCAACCCTGATCGCTGCGCGTGGCAGTGCTGTGGATGCCCGTCTTAGCCGGGTGGCAGCAGAAATCGACCTCGCCCGCCTTGAAGGGCGCGCACCGTTTGTGGAGGCAAAATGAACAAGTACGGAAACAAGACGCTCATCGGAGCGACGCTGCTGGCTACCTTGATGATGACCGGCGCGCTGACCTCATGCAGTGGCGGGGCGCAGGAGGATGCCAAATCCACCGGTACGGAGGCAGAAAAGCCGGCTGGAAAGGATGATGGTCACGACGATCACGCAGCTGACGCAAAGCCGGGCTCCGCCGAGGCGCACAGTGAAGGTGATGGTGATGGCGAACATGGCGAAGAGGAGTCCGAGGAAGGTGTAGTCAAGCTGACGCCTGACCAGATCAAGGCATCTGGCATCGGCGTGGTGGCTGTCGGCCGCGGCGGTGGCGCATCGACCCGCCTTGCAGGTCGCGTCGAGCCGGCCATCGGGGGGCGTGCTGCCATCGCCTCAACGGTCACCGGCCGCGTTGAGCGCGTGCTTGTTGCGCCGGGTACAGCCGTCAAGAGCAACCAGCCCCTGGTGATCATTGTCAGTGGAGAAGCTGCGACCTTCAAAGCCGCCGCCACTGCCGCTGCGGCGGAGGCCGAAGCCATTCGCCTGGCCTACGGCCGCGACAAGTCTCTTGTCGAGCAGGGCGTAGTGGCTCGCCAGGAGCTGGAGGCCTCGCGCGCGCGCTCTTTGGCCGCTGATGCCGCCGCTAGTGCTGCACGTGCACAGGTAGCGGCCAGTGGATCTCCGGACAGTTCCGGCCGGGTGACAATCTCCAGTCCTGTCGCTGGCGTGGTTGGCAACGTCCAAGTGACGCCCGGTGGTGTCGTCTCAGCTGGAACGCTTGTTGCGGAGGTTTCCAATCCGGACATGAATGAACTCGTATTCACTGCACCGCCAGCACTGGCCACTCTCGCGGTGCCCGGAATGAAGCTGGAAGTGACTGGCCCGGGCGGAAGCTTCGAAGCTGAGGTGATTGCCGCCGCTGCGAATGTGATGCAGCAGGGAGGCACCGCGACCATTCGCGCCAAACCAATTTCGGAGAAGTTGCCACCGGCCGGCTCCCCCGTTTCGGCCGTCATCATCGCCGATAGTGCCGCTGAAGGTATGAGTGTGCCGGCGGATGCGGTCCAAAGCGTTGATGGCAGAAGTGTTGTCTTCGTTGCCGTCCAGGGTGGTTTCCAGGCTACGCCGGTACTCGCTGGTCGTCGTGCAGGTAATCGAATCGAAATCCTTAACGGCCTGACAGGTAGTGAGCGCCTCGTAGGCGCCAATGCCTTCCTGCTCAAAGCCGAACTGGCCAAGGGCGAAGCCGAGCACGGCCACTAAGGGAACTCATACACCATGTTCAAGATCATCATTGAAGCAGCGGTCAAGTTCCGTTGGCTCGTGGTGTTTCTGGCTGCTTCGATTGCCTGCTTTGGCTTGTTCCAACTGAGCAAGCTGCCAGTCGATGCTGTACCAGATATCACCAACCGCCAGGTTCAGATCAATACCATCGCACCTGCCCTTACTCCGGAGCAGATTGAACGCCAGGTCACCTATCCTCTGGAGACGGCCTTGGCCGGCATCCCAGGTCTGAACACCACTCGCTCCCTATCACGCAATGGCTTCTCTCAGGTCACCGCGATCTTCACTGATCAGACCGACATCTATTTCGCCCGCCAGCAGGTGGCAGAGCGGATGCGGGAGGCTGCCGGAGATCTGCCCGAGGGCGTGTCCCCCATGCTCTCCCCGGTTACAACCGGGCTGGGCGAGGTTCTCATGTGGACGGTGGACTTCAAGCCATTCGACCCCAAGAAGCTGGCCAAGCCCGGCCAGGCTGGCTGGCAAGAGGGTGAGGTCTACCTGACACCAGAGGGCGATCGTCTTGGAACCGCCCAGGAGCGCGCAACGTACCTGCGTACTGTCCAGGACTGGATCATCGCACCACAGATGCGCTCCAGCCCCGGCCTGGCCGGTGTTGATACGGTGGGTGGGTACGTCAAGGAATACGGCATCTACCCCGACAGCGCTCGACTGGCGGCATACAACTTGGGTCTGGCCGATCTGGTCCAAGCACTGGAACGCTCCAACGTCCAGGCTGGCGCGGGTTTCGTCCAGCGTGCGGGCGAAGGCCTGGTCGTTAGGGCAGACGGCCTTGCCCTGACGACCGACGACTTGGCTCAGTCGCCGGTGGCCACCAAGGACGGTGTGGTCATCCGGGTGGCCGATGTTGCCGAGGTCGGTATGGGGCGCGCCCCACGGCTTGGTGCAGCTAGCCGAAATGGTCATGAGGCGGTACTGGGCACGGCACTGATGATCGCCGGCGGCAACAGCCGCACCGTCGCTCAAGCTGCAGCTGAGCGCCTGGCACAGGTCAATGAATCTCTGCCCGCCGATATCTTCGCAGAGCCAGTGCTGGACCGTAGTGTGCTGGTTAACTCCACTGTCAAGACTGTCGCCAAGAACCTGACCGAAGGTGCCCTGCTGGTCGTAGTTGTGCTGTTCCTGCTCCTGGGCAACCTGCGTGCGGCAGCCATCACCGCATTGGTCATTCCGCTGTCGTTCCTGTTCGCTGTTATCGGCATGAACAAGTTCGGCATCAGCGGCAACCTCATGAGTTTGGGTGCGCTGGACTTCGGCATCCTTGTGGATGGCGCGGTAATTGTGATCGAGTCCACCCTGCTGATGCTTGGCAAGCGGCGTGCGGAACTCGGCCGACCCCTCAATGCCATGGAGCGACTGCGTGTGGCCGCCGACTCGGCGAGGAAAATGGCGCGCCCTGCAGCCTTCGGCCAGGTGATCATCCTGTTGGTGTTCGCACCGATCCTTACGCTGGAAGGTGTGGAGGGCAAGACGTTCCAACCGATGGCCGCCACCTTCATGCTCGCCCTCGTTGGCGCGTTTATCTTCTCGTTCACCTTTGTACCGGCGATGGCTGCCCTGTTGGTCAGGGAGCCCAAGCTCCACGCGAACAAGGAGGGGCACGAGAGCGACCAAGACGAAGAACATGAGACTGCCATCATCCGCGTCCTGCGCGGCCGTATTGAACCGGCGATCCAAGCGGCGATTCGTAGGCCCAAGGCAGTGTTCGCTGGCGCCATTTTGATGCTCGCGATGGGCGTGGTCGGCTTTACGATGCTGGGTCGAGAGTTCATGCCAACGCTTGATGAGGGAAATCTCGCTATGCAAGCGTTGCGTGTGCCATCGACGTCGCTTGAGCAATCGTTGGCTATGCAATTGGCGCTGGAGAAGGCCATTGCTGCTGAACCAGAGGTTGTGACGGTCTTCTCGCGGACCGGTACTGCAGAAGCAGCTATCGACCCCATGCCGACCAACATCTCCGACAGTGTGATCGTACTTAAACCGAGAAAGGAGTGGCCAGACTCTTCCCTGAGCAAGGAGGATCTGATTGCAAGGTTTGAGAAGATCGCCGCCTCGCAGATAGGCAACAGCTTTGAATTCAGCCAGCCCATCGAGCTGCGCTTCAATGAGCTGATCTCAGGCGTGCGTACGGACCTGGCCGTCATGATCTACGGCGACAACTTCGAGCAACTGCAAGCTGTTGCCGATCAGGTCGCGCTGAAGCTGAGGAATGTCCAGGGCTCAGCGGATGTCCGTGTTGAACAGATTTCCGGCCTGCCCACGCTCAATGTGGCAATCGATCATCTTGCAGCTGCGCAGTATGGCCTCACGGCAGCGGACGTGAGCGACGCGCTTTCAACCGGTATTGGCGGCGCTGCGGCAGGCAAGATCTTCGAGGGCGACCGCCGGTTCGATGTTGTTGTGCGCCTCGGCGACGATGCACGCAATGACCCCGATCAGCTCGCGTCACTGCCGATTGCAACTCCAACTGGGGGCATCGTGCCGCTCTCCTCTGTCGCACGCATTGAGATCAGCGAGGGGCCGAACCAGATCAGTCGAAACAATGGAAGCCGTCGTGTGGTGGTGCAGGCAAATGTTCGCGGTCGTGACTTGGGCGGGTTTGTTGGAGAGGCCCAGGCGGCGGTGAAGGACGTACAGCTTCCGCCGGGCGCCCACATGACGTGGGGAGGTCAGTTCGAGAACTTGCAGCGGGCTGAAAAGCGACTCATGACAGTTGTTCCGATTGTCTTCCTATTGATCGGCAGCCTGCTGTTCATGGCATTGGGCAGCGCAAAGGAGGCGGGCCTGGTGTTCACCTGCGTCCCACTGGCCCTGGTTGGCGGAATTCTCGCGTTGCTGGTGCGTGGTATGCCGTTCTCGGTATCTGCCGCCGTCGGATTCATCGCGGTATCGGGTGTTGCGACCCTGAATGGATTGGTGCTCATGCAAGCCATCAGAGAGAGGCTTGATGCAGGTGACAGTCCATTGATCGCTGCAATGAACGGTGCCGGCAGCCGAATTCGCGCGGTGGTGACCACCGCGCTGGTGGCGATCGTTGGCTTCATTCCAATGGCTATTGCGAGTGGATCTGGTGCTGAGGTGCAGAAGCCTCTCGCCACGGTGGTCATTGGCGGCCTGTTGACCGCAACAGTGCTAACACTTCTTGTGCTGCCGACATTTGCGGGACGCTTGGCCAAGGCAGGCCCGAAAGGGCAACCGGAAACTGTCCACTGAATGATGGAGTGTTTGGGCCCGGCAGAGCATCTGCCTGCCGGACTTCCCGTTCCATTTTTATGACGTTGGAGGGAACAAATGAACCTGACCACAGAACTCGAACTGCCAGTAATACTCCCAGGTGTCTCTCGGGACGACAGCTGCGTCCAGAGGCTGGTCGCTGGTCTTCAGGACATGGAGGGAGTATCGCGCGTGCACATTCGCGAGGGTAGCGACGAAGCTCTCGGAACGCTCTGCATTCATTACGACCCCGAGATCGTCTCGCTTCAGCGAGTGCGAGAGGTGGCGGCATCCGTGGGCATTGAGTTGGGTGATCGGTATGGCCACCTTTTCTTGGAGCTTGGTTCGGCCGTTCACGCACGAAAGGCAAGGACAATTGCGGCGCAAGTGCAGGCCGTACCAGGCGTCATTGAAGCCACCACCAGCCCAGCTGGTGGCATAAGCATCGAGTACGAGAGAGCCAAGACAGGCGAGGCGGAGCTGAGAGCGAAGCTTGAGGCGCTGGGTGTAGCGCAAGAGCCACCGAGTCCGAGGGGAGATTTGAAGGATCAGCACGAAGGACACGATCACAAGGACCGACAGGACCCCGGTCATTCCCACGGGGGCACGCTAGGTGGCAATAGTGAGCTGATCTTCTCACTTGCTTGCGGCCTGCTCCTGATCGTGGGATTTGCGATTGAAAAGCTTGGGTTGACCCAAACGCCCTGGATCCCCACAGCGTTTTACGTAGCAGCCTACGTCTTTGGCGGCTGGTTCACGCTTGGCGAGGCGATCGGGAACATCAAGCTGAAGCGCTTTGAGATCGATACGCTGATGCTGGTTGCAGCGGCAGGCGCAGCCGCGCTCGGCGCATGGGCCGAAGGCGCCTTGCTTCTGTTCCTCTTCAGTCTCGGTCACGCCCTTGAACACTACGCGATGGGCCGGGCTAAACGTGCGATAGAAGCTCTCGCCAAGCTTGCCCCAGAAACTGCCAGGGTGCTGAGGAATGGGCAGGTCGTGGAAGTCCAGGTTGAATCGTTGATACCTGGAGATGTGGTGGTCGTACGTCCCAATGACCGGATGCCGGCGGACGGATTCGTTATCAAAGGGGCTAGCAGCGTTGACCAAGCCCCTGTCACCGGGGAAAGCATCCCGGTTGATAAGCTGGCAGTCAATGACGCTGCTCTAGCACGGGATCGACCTGATTCGGTGGTAATGGAGTCACGTGTTTTCGCCGGCACTATCAATGGCTCCGGCGCCCTGGAGGTTGAAGTCACGCGTCGATCAGGCGAATCGGCACTGGCCCGCGTCGTCAAGATGGTGAGCGAAGCCGAAACCAGGAAATCGCCAACGCAGCGCTTCACAGACAAGTTTGAGAGGGTATTCGTTCCCGCTGTTCTGATCTTGGCCGTGCTGTTACTTTTCTCATGGATCGTGATCGATGAGCCATTCCGCGACAGCTTCTATCGAGCGATGGCGGTACTTGTAGCGGCAAGCCCTTGCGCACTGGCAATCGCGACTCCAAGCGCGGTTCTAGCGGGAATTGCGCGAGCTGCGCGAGGTGGCGTACTCATCAAGGGTGGCGCACCACTGGAGGAGCTGGGCATGGTCCGTGCCATCGCGTTCGACAAGACTGGAACGCTCACTGAAGGCAAGCCGCGAATTACCGACATCAAAGTGATGCAGGGAACGACAGAGCAGGAACTGCTTCACGTTGCCGTCGCCGTCGAGGCTTTAAGTGACCACCCTTTGGCCGCAGCTATCGTTCGAGATGGTAATACTCGCCTGGGCGATGGACCGGTCATGGTAGCGACAGACCTCGCTAACTTCGCTGGAAGAGGCGTTCAGGCGAAGGTGAACGGCATTGACGTGTGGATAGGAAAGGCAGAAATGTTCGGTAACGACGGCATTGGCGCTCTATCCGCGGGTGCGGAGTCTGCCATTGAGGAGCTCCGTAACGCCGGCAGAACCACGATGGCCGTTCGCCTAGGTGATCGCGACCTAGGTGTCATCGGCCTTATGGATACGCCCCGGCCAGAGGCGCGTGAAGCCCTGGACAAGCTAAGGCGCTTGGGCATCCAACGAATGATCATGATCTCTGGCGACCACCAGACTGTAGCTCAAGCCGTGGCAACGGACGTGGGTCTAAACGAGGCATGGGGAAATCTCATGCCTGACGACAAGGTGAAGGCAATACGTCAGTTGAAGGAGACGGAGCGAGTGGCAATGGTCGGCGACGGTGTGAATGACGCACCCGCAATGGCTAGTGCCAGCGTCGGAATTGCAATGGGTGCCGCCTCTTCGGACGTAGCGCTGGAGACTGCCGACGTCGCGCTTATGTCTGAGGATTTGAGACAGGTTGCATTCTCTGTAGCGCTTAGTCGACGCACGAAACGGGTGATCCGTCAGAACGTGTATGTGAGCCTGGGCGTCGTAGCGTTGTTGGTTCCTGCGACCATCCTAGGTCTTGGCATTGGACCGGCTGTGGCAGTGCATGAAGGTTCAACCTTGTTGGTTGTATTCAATGCGCTGAGGCTCCTTGGCTTCCGTCAGTCGTGACATGCGAATTCTAGTGATTGAGCGCGATCGAGAAGTCGCTTTGAAGATTCTGGCCTACTTCGAGGCCCGAGGGCATCAGCTTGATACCATCGGGGACGGCATCGCCGGCCTTCACTTTGCGGCGTCCAATGGTTACGACGCAGTCATTCTTGATTGGATGCTTCCTCGCATGGAAGGCCCGGAGGTTCTGAGAAGGCTGCGGTTGAATCACGGTGTTTCAGTTCCTGTTGTGATGTTGGCTGCAAAGGTTGCGCTCTCGGACAAAATCATCGCTTTCCGCTCCGGTGCAGATGACTATGTGACCAAGCCTTTTGAGCTCCCGGAGCTCGAAGTTCGCCTAGAGGCGTTGGTTTCCCGTACGGAGGGACGCGTAACAAGGAGGCGGCTGCTGATCGGAGAGCTCACGTTGGACCTGAGTACGTTGGAGGCCACACGGGCTGGAAAACGACTGCATCTGTACCCAGCTTGCAGGAAGCTCCTTGAAGCGCTGATGCGGGCAAGTCCTGCCGCTGTGACCAGGCGGCAGCTTGAGCACACTCTCTGGGGTGACGACCTGCCCGACGGGGATCTTCTGCGATCACAGATGTCCAGCCTGCGGCGAAGCATTGATGGTCCGTTTGAGGAAAAGATGATCCAGACGCTGCCGCGGGTTGGGTATCGACTGATACCGCCATCAAGGCCTATGCCCCCCCCGGGGAAGGGAGGCCCTATGACGGTGAGGCGTAGACATGGCTGCAGAGCCGTCAGTGCAGACCTTGAGCGCCTGACTATTTGGCCACGTATTCTGATCAGAGTATGACCATGTGGAAGCCAGCCGCACTCCCAATTGGCGCGTTCTTGGCCGCAGCGATTTGGGGCGCAGCGGCCATGGTGCCCTTCGCGCCGGCATCAGAAGAGATGATGTTTTGGATACCGGTGTCGATTGCGCTAACGAGTGCGGCTGCTGCATTGGTAGTTGCGATGATGCAAGACATCATTCTGGTCGCGGTAAAGAGATGGCCACTGTTCGTGAAATTCTATCCAACCCTCTGCTTGGAGCCACTCCCCTTTGCATTCCTTCCAATCGTGCTGTCACTCGCCGGAATTGCGGAGTTCGGTCCAGCGATGCTGAGTGCAGCTCTATTGCTGATCGGCTTCTCGTTTGCGGAGACTCTCTTCGCCGCCGCCCTCCACAGAGCCCGGGCGACGCCGACCGCGGTTGTGATCTCGATGCAGTGCGCTGCTCTGGTGTTTGCAGTTTACATGTACAAGAAAGGCATCCAAGCGAACGTCAGTGACATCAGTTGGCCGTGGTTCGCATCGTCTGTCACTGCCATGAGTCTATTCTCCTTCCTAGTCGGAAGGTATTGGGCCAACCTGCTTCGTGATGCTGAGGTGGGGTTCTCTCCCTTACTGAAGTGGGTTCTGGTCACCTTCATAGCTGAAGGATCTACTAGTGAATGGAGCCGGTGGAGATTGAAGCAACCTATTAAGCAACGCAGACCACCGGGGCTTCGGTCCAAGCCTCGCAGGAAATAGGATCCGATCAACCAATCCAAATCATGGAGGCTAATTCTTGACAACTGCGAGCGCGACAAATATGACGCAAGGGCGGATGGGACCACCCGTCGTCAGTCTCGCTCTGTGAGAGGTGGCGCATCGAGATCACGTTTGTGGAGGTCTTCTACCGGCCGGAAGCAATACCCCGAGGTAGGTCCGTGGTGGCGACTTCTGGTTTCAATGCGCCCGAAGCCCACCGGAGCCTCAAAGATGCGCGCTCAGGGTTGCAGCGGTCGCTGGCGACAGTCGTCATCGGCCGGAGCCTGTCCCCCGCCTACCAACCTTGCTGGCAAGGCCGGTGTTTTTTGATTGCAAGATTCAGACCTATCCCGCCTGACAATCACATTCCCTGGAGTCACCGCCAACATGAATGAAGCCGAGCTGGAACAAGTGCGTACGGCGATGTTTACCGACCCCGGCGTGAAAGCGGTGGATGACCTGCGCCTAGTCCCCGCCAAAGAGCGCGGTCGTGCGATCGCGGCCACCATCACCGTCGCTGCGCCCTCGGTCGACCTGGACCTGGTGCATGCGGTGATCGCCCGCGTGCTGGCCGATCAATTTGACATCGATCAGGTCATGCTGTGCTTCAACGACCCGGGTCCGGTGCCACCACAGCCCACAGCGGCGCCCTTGAAGAAAATGTGATCGCCCGTGGCTCTATGCGTCTGCGTTGGCGGGCGCATAGAGCTGATAACCCGGCAACGCGCACGCGCCGGCATACACAAAGGCCACGCTTTGCCGCGCCCGGGTGAAGGCCACGTAGTACTTTGGTGGGGCGGTGATACGCGCTGCATCTGCCGTGCGCAGGTACTGTGTCAGCGGGCCGTTCGGAAAGATGAGGACCCGGCTGTAGGTGCGGCCCTTGCACTGCCCAAAGTTCACGGCCGGTAGTCCGTCGCACGCTTGCCGCCGGTCATGCCGGAGCACGGTGGGCGCAAACTCCTGCATGTACGCTTCAACATCCGCTGGAGCGACGAGGTAGATGCCATCGTGCCCGGTGACCTCGCCATTGCCTGATTGGGTTCGCGGCATCTGCGGATAGAGCGTGTCCGCCATATCGCACAGGGCCTGGACGCAGCGAAGGCTGATGAGGCGGTGATCCAGCTGGCATAAGCCGTCCGCCTCCCAAATCTGAAACAGCGCTGCCAGATTGGGTCCACGATACTGGCTGTGCCTTTGAGCATAGTTGGTGGCATACGTCGCCTGCCGCGTATCACCCACCAACGTGATGGCAATGCCGCTCTTCAACAGCCGCTCGACCAGATCCAGATCAAAGCCGGCGAGGTCCTGAACTTCGTCGATGTAGAGCTCGTCGTACATGGCCGCCAGGCGTGCCATGACCTGACCTTGGGTGAGCTCATCGCAGCGCACAGCGAAATCGGCCGCCCGGTCCGAATACATCCGGTTGCCTGCCAAGTAGTGGCGCGCCACCTGGGTGCGTGGGGCCCTGTTATTGGTGACACCTTCTACGAACAGGATGGTCTCGATGCGAGGCTCAGGGCAAAGCGCTGCCTGGTACGGGCGGATGCACTGGCACAGCAGGAAGCCATACCAGCTGTGCAAAGTGACATGCACGGGGACCGCACCGGCGTGGACCTCAAACGAGCGCCGGATCTCTTCTAGATTCTCCAGCGTGTAGGTGACAATCGCGATGCGACGCCCAGGCCGCTCCAGGGCCTGCCGGACCAGCAAGGTGGTCTTGCCCGAGCCGGCCGCCGAAAGCAGGACCCGGTTAGGTGATGGCGCGCTGGACATAGTCCGGGAACCTGATCGAGTGCGGGCTGTTGAAGATCGCCAGGGCCGTATCGGTCTTATGGCCCTTCATGTACTTGAGCAGCGCCACCTCATCGGCAAACGTCTTGCCCAGCACGGTATTGAGTTCGGCCAGCGAGTTGGCTTTGATCAGCTGCTCTTCCAGCGATGGGGCGCTTTCGTCGGAATCGTAATAGATCGCGTTGATGTGTTCGGCATAGCGCTCCTGCACAACGGCGATATCGCCATCATTGTCGGTGATCACCTTGGCCTGGATTTTCAGCCGATCTGCAATCTGCAAGAAGCGCTTGAATGCCAGCGACTTGACCGAAATGATGTCTACGCCGCGAGCCATCGGCGCCACGCCATGGTGGTCGCTGTAGGCGCGCTGCACGATCAGCTCGTCGGAAGGGCCTTCCACCAGGATCGCCTGCTTGGCCAGGATCAATCGCAGCGTGTCGTGGCCCGGCAGCTTCATGAAATAGTCATGGGTATCGCTCGGCAGCTGGTCCAGCTTCATCTGGCCCTGCGCGCTGAACAGGATCACGTTGTCCACGCCCAGCTTATTCAACACGAAGCTGCTGTGGGTGGCGATGATCACCTGCTGGGCGGTGGAGAGGGCCGCAATCTTGTCGATCAGCTGGGTCATGCTGGAATAGGACAGATGGTTCTCCGGCTCCTCGATCAGCAGCACGTGGGCAGCGCCGGCCGCGTGCATCGCCAGCTTCATCTTCACCGCGCTTTGCTCACCCTTGCCGGCCTGGGTGAACGGGAGCTCATCCAGGTAAGGTGACAAGCTGGTTTCCCATGTTGAGCGCGGCGATGTGTCCACACCCACCGTCAGCGCCCGGTGGCTGATGTCCCCGGTGTGCTCGGTCAGGTACGCATTGATGGCCGCCACGTCCGCCTCTTCGGAAAAACTCTGCCGCATGCGGCGGAAGCTCAACGACAGCGAGACGCGCTGCGCAGGCGTCAGTGCCTGATCGATGATGCCGGCGATATAGCGATCGGCACCGGACAAGGTCTTGATGCCGTGAGTGTCGATGATGGTCGAATCGAACGGAATGCTGCGAGCGGTGACGCCATTGTTGGCGAAGGAATACCAGCGCACCGTGTAGTACTCCACCGGCAGGCTGACCGCACCCTGGTGCTGCTGCAGGTAGGCGTTGAACTCCTCGCGGTAGTCGTCGTTGAGCTCGACCAGCAGCCGGATGCCGGCGGTATCCAAGCGCAGGGAGTTGTTGGTGCCGCGCAACGACGCCAGCGCGACATCTGCGCCCAGATAGGCTTCGATGGAGATCCGTGGCGGCGAAGCCGGCGTGCCTGCAGCAAGGGTCGCCAGATATTCCTGCACCGCGGGCTGGTGGAACAGGTAGGGCGTGAGCTCGTAGGCGAGATTGCGCCCATGCAGTTGCCCGGTGACCACCACGTGGATGGCCTCCAGCAGGGTGGACTTACCGACCTCGTTGTCGCCCACCACCAGGTTCATGTGGGCGTTGAGGGGCAGGTCCAGATGGCGAAACGACTTGAAATTGTCGATGACGATACGTTCGATCGGCATGCACAGTCCTTTGATGGCCAACGAGTTCGGTGGCGGCGCCTGCTTGCACCCCGGCTGGCCTCCTTTCCGCTCTGGGCCAAACTACCCAGGGATCGCCAGCCTTGGGCGGTTTCGTACTGTTTTGACGACTTGAAATGGCCGAAACGCTGGTTACGCGGGATAATTCAATATTATCCCGCCTGAAATTAGGACCGACATGCCGATCTATCCACCCGTTGAGTAGTACGTAATTACATGGTATGTAATACATTACGAAATAAACGGAGAGGACGCATGGCTCGGTCTGGCTTGTACAAAAGCGATGTGCAGCGTGCCCGGGACAGCCTCCGGGCCGAAGGCAAGAACCCCTCGGTAGACGCCGTCCGCGTGGCGCTGGGCAACACGGGGTCCAAAACCACCATCCACCGCTACCTGAAGGAGCTGGACGAGGAGGAAGGGCAAGGCGTAGGCGCCAAGATCGCGGTCAGCGACGCCTTGCAGGATCTGGTCGCTCGTCTGGCCGAGCGGCTGCACACCGAGGCCGAGGCGGTGGTTGCCCAGGCACAAGAGCGGTTCCAGGTCGCGCTACACGAGCGCAACCAAGCGCTGGAGCAGGCCCGGCAAGAGGCCGGCAATCTCAGTGCGCAGCTTCAGCGCACCGAAACAGTGCTGCAGGCTGAACGCGGCACGGGCGAAGCGCTCAGGCGGGAGATGGCCAGCCGTGCCACTGACCTGGCCCAACTGGAGGAGCGCATTGCGGGCCTCACGGCGCGGCTGGCGGAGCACGAAAGCCACGCGCGCTCCTTGGAGCAGAAGCATGAGCATGCCAGGGAATCCCTTGAGCACTACCGCACCTCGGTCAAGGATCAGCGCGAGCAGGAGCAACGCCGGCACGAGCACCAGGTCCAGGAACTGCAGGTCGCCCTGCGCCAGGCCAACGAAGCGTTGACCGCCAAAAACCACGACTTGGTACAGCTCAACCGGGAAAACGGCCAGTGGCTGGAGCGTCACACCCGACTGGAAAAGGAGGTGGCGCAGCTGCGCCAGACCATCCAGACGCAACAGGGCGAGCTCGATACGCTGCGCCTGACTGCGGCCGAACACCAAGCGTTGCAGGTGCGCTGGGGTCAAGATACGCAGAGTTTGGACGCCCTTCGACAAGAGCTTGTGCAAGCCCGGACCGCGTTGGCCCAGGAGCGCGAACGACGCGAGCACGCCGAGGCGGAGACGCTGCGCGCCACAGTGCGCCTGGGCACCTTGGAGCCACTTTTGGCCCAGCTGCAGCCGGCAAGTAACAGCGGTAAAGGCTCCAAGCGGATCTCATCGGAAGAGACGCCGTCGCCATAGCCTAGATAAAGACACTAGGCACAACGATCGCAAGGAGCTTTGGCATGAGCGTAGTAACCACCACACCCCCGGAGATCACCCGCGCCGTGCGGCGCCTGACCGATTCCGTCGTGCGCGGCGCAGAGCCCGTCTATCTGCCTGTGCAGCCGGAAGCCGATGCGATCGTGCATGAGTGCTTTCCCAACGTGCAAGCGAAGATCACGCGGGACGGCGGCCAGATGCGGTGCGGTTGGCAGCTGTGGGAATGGTCGCACGTGCTGGTGGAGGCAGAATTCCATGCCGTGTGGGTCAGCCCCGAGGGTGAAATGGTCGACATCACGCCAAAGCCTGAAGGTGAGACACGCATTCTCTTTGTGCCGGATCCGCGCAGACGCTACGAGGGCCTGGCCATCGACAACGTCCGCATGCCGTTACGCGATGACCTGCTGATCAAGCACTTCATCCAGATGTCTGAAGCGATAGTCCGGGTGATGAACCGCGGCGAGCGAGCATCCCAATATGGAGAGGTGAGCGTTCCCGCCCATGAAATCCAGCCCCTTCTGCACGCTAGGGATTTTTTGGGCCAATCACTCGGTGCGGGACTGCGCGAGCATACGCCGTGCCTGTGTGGCAGCGGCAGCAAGTACAAGCGCTGCCATGGCGCGCAAGTAGAAGCGTTCTTCTGCCGTTGACGGTGGTGCCCCCGGTCGGAATCGAACCGACGTGTACGCGCTTATCTGGCGCGTGCTCTCACCGGAGTATAAGGCCGGCGCTCTGACCAACATGAGCAACAGGGGCGTGATCGATCAATGCGATCACGCCGGTATTCGGTGGTCGAGCTGGCAGATGTGGCTCATGGCGCAAGCATACCCAATCCGCCCAAAGCATCAAAGCACGCAGAGCCTCTATACCCTGAAAGGAAGTAGTCCCGTCGTTACAAAACGCCCCTCCGACCTCGTCGCCATTGGGCGCAGCGGCCACTATGCGGGGATAGTGGGTTTATTAGCTGTTGCCTAGGTTGTCACTTCCCGCCCTAGGCAGGGTGCTCTCATCCATCTTCGGGCGCTTGCCGATAGGTAACGCCCCGCTGACCATGTATACGACGTCCTCGGCTATGTTGGTTGCGTGGTCACCAACCCGCTCGATGTTCTTCACTACGAACAGCAGGTGAGCCAAGTCAAATGCGGAGGCGCGGTCGTCGGCCATGCACTGCACGATATCCTTGAACAAGATCGTGTGCATCGCGTCAATTACTGCATCTTCCTCCCAAACGCGGTAAGCCGAATGAATGTCCATCGTGGCAAAGGACTCCCGCGCTGATTTCAGCTGCAATAGCGTGAGCTCGGCCATACGCTGCATAGGCTCCGCAAGCTCTGCTGGTATCGGAGCCTCGCTCATTGCCATCGAGCGTTTGGCAATGTTGTAAGCAAGATCGCCCACGCGCTCCAGGTTTGAACTAATTCGGATTGCTGCCATCACATGGCGAAGGTCGATCGCTAGCGGCTGTCTACGCGCGATCATGCTCACAGCGTCGCTATCAATCTGCGCCGCAAGCCGGTTCAGTCGCTCCTCACGCTCTGCCACTTCCTTGGCCATTTGCTCGTTGCCACGCCGTAGCGACCAGACGGCATCCGTAAGCTGCTGTTCGGCAAGGATGCCGAGCTCAAGGATGTGTGAAGTAAGCCCCCGCAGCTCGACATCGAAAGACTGGACAATATGGTCGGTCATGACCTTTGCTCCTCAGCCGAAACGGCCGGTGATGTACTCGTGGGTCTTCTGCTCTTTCGGATTAGTAAAAAACTCCGCCGTAGGGCCACTCTCAATGAGCTGTCCCATGTGCATGAATGCCGTCCTGTCCGAGATCCGCGCAGCCTGCTGCATGTTGTGGGTAACAATGACGATGGTGTACTGCGCACGCAACTCGTCGATCAGCTCTTCAATCCGCGCAGTTGCAATGGGATCGAGTGCAGATGTGGGTTCATCAAAGAGAATGATCTCGGGGTTGGGCGCCAGCGCCCTGGCTATGCACAGACGCTGCTGCTGACCGCCGGACAACTCGAATGCTGACTTACCCAGCCTGTCCTTCACCTCATCCCAGAGGGCCGCTCCGCGCAATGCGCGTTCGACATGCTCAGTGACAACTGATTTGTTGCGCACACCGCGAATCATGATCCCTGAGGCCACGTTGTCAAAGATCGATTTCGGGAACGGATTTGGCTTCTGAAAAACCATGCCAATGCGCAGCCTCACGCGCATCGGGTCCACATCCGGCCCTACGATATTCAGGTTCTCCGGCATGAGGGTGATCGCGCCGGAGTACCGGTTGTTCGGATACAGGTCATGCATCCGGTTGAAGCAGCGCAGTAGCGTACTTTTGCCGCAGCCCGAGGGGCCGATCAGCGCAGTGACCTGATTGCTGCCGATCGACAGGTTGATGTCCTTCAGCGCGTGGAACTTGTCGTAATGGAAGTCAAGCCCACGAACCTCAGCACGCACCGTCGCATCGTGCGCGGGGGTTGAGGTGCGTTCGGCCACGGGAACCGGAATTGAGATGGTCGAGTGATTCATGTTGTCTCCGTGGATCACCGCAGGCGGCGGCGAAGGCGGTAACGCAGCCAGATTGCAAAGCCGTTCATCAGCAGGGTCATACCCAGCAGCACCAGCCCGGCGGCAGCTGCATTCACGTGAAAGCCAGCCTGCGGTCGCGACACCCAGTTGAACATCTGGATGGGCATCACGGTGAAGGGGGAGCTGAGCCATTCAAAACTGATGAAGGGAGCAGATGCCTGGATTGGTGATGGCGGCAGGAAGGCAATGAAGGTCAGTGCGCCGATGGTGATGATCGGCGCGGTTTCGCCAATGGCCCGCGACATGCCCACGATGGCGCCAGTCAGGATTCCCGGACGCGCGGCGGGAAGTAGAAAGATGCTGACGGTCTGCCACTGATCTGCCCCCAGCCCGAAAGCAGCCTCGCGGATGTCTTGAGGAATGGCGCGCAGTGACTCGCGGGTCGCGACAATGATGATGGGCAGGATCAGCAGAGCAAGCGTCATGCCCGCGACCAGGATCGTTTGGCCGAGCCCGAACATTTGGACGAAGAGGCCCAGTGCCAGCAGTCCGAAAATGATCGAAGGAACGCCAGCAAGGTTGGTGACATTGACCTCAATAAAGTCGGTGACCCAGTGCTTCGGGGCGTATTCCTCAAGATAGACGCCTGCGGCGACCCCCACCGGCACGGCAAGGACCCCGGTCACCAGCATGACAAGGCAAGTACCGATCCAAGCCGAGAGAATACCGGCCGACTCAGGTCGGCGAGAGGGGAAGTTGGTGAAAAAGTCTGGAGTGAGTCTGGCCGCGCCGTCGACTACGAAGTCGGCTACAAGCGCCATCAGAATGGTCAGGGTCAGGAACAGTACCAGCAGCCCGAGCACGGTGAAGCACAAGTCTGAAACTCGTGCGCGCCGTGTAATTGCAGCATCGTCAAGGCCCATGGGCTCGATGTGGTCGCGCATCAGTAGGCCTCCCGGTAGCGCTTGCGGAGCCAGAAGGCGAAGAGGTTGAAACTGAACGTAAGTGCGAAAAGCGTCAGTCCGGCGGCGAAGATGGTCTGATAGGCAATCGACTCATGTGGAAGATCGCCCATGCTCAACTGCACGATGTATGAGGTGATAGTTGCTGCACCCTCGAGCGGATTGGTCGCTATCCTGGCCTGCTGGCCGGCAGCGATAGCCACTACCATAGTCTCGCCGACCGCGCGCGACATTCCGAGCAGGTAAGCGGCGGTGACGCCCGAGAGCGCAGCTGGCGTCACCACCTTCAATCCGGTCTGAAGGCGGGTGAATCCGAGTGCGTATGCCCCCTCACGCAGCGAATCAGGCACGGCGCGCATAGCGTCTTCGCTCATGGATACGATGTAGGGCAAGATCATGATGCCGATGACCACCCCAGACACGAGCAGGTTGAAGCGTGCCAGACCCGGGATGAAGGATTGAAAGATGGGCGTCAAGAACAGCAGAGCGAAGTACCCAAAAGCGACCGTTGGTACGCCTGCAATGAGCTCGAGGAACGGCTTTACCACTTCGCGGAGTCTGGGCTTGGCGAACTCGCTGAGATACAACGCGAGAATCGTGCCGGCAGGCACGGCAACAACCAAGGCAATGGCCGTGGTCATCAGCGTACCCGACAGTAGTGTCATGATCCCGAAGTGCTTCTCTTCGAAGACGGGCGTCCACTGCGTATCGGTCAGGAAGTCCACGATGGACACCTGAGTGAAGAACTTCAAGCTCTCACTGAGTAGGACGTAGAGGATGCCGAAGGTGACCAGAACTGATAGCGCCGCTGCGACGAACAGTACCAGGCGAATGCCTGTGTCGATGGCATGGCGGCGGCGCAGAAATGCGTCGCTTGGCTGAAGCGGGACAGGACCCACATCGAGGAAGGAACCACTACTTTTCATCAGACGGCCTCAGCCAGCGCGCACATCGCTGTGCGCGCCGACCATGATTGTCAGTAAACCAGCTTCTCTTTCAGCAGCTCGTCGATGGAAACGCCAATCTTCGAGCCAGTGAAGCCGGTGCCAATCTCCCGCTTTGCAAAGCGCTCGCGCATTGCGGCCAATGCGTTCTCCGGCAGCGGTACATAGCCCACCTCCTGCACCAATCCTTCGGAGTGCTTGGAGTCCAGATAGAACTCGACAAAGCGCGCGACTTCGGGCTTGGTTTCGGCGGCCTTCTTGCTTACGTAGATGAAGATCGGGCGCGACAGAGGCTGATACTGGCCGGAGCGCGCGGTTTCGACGCTGGGCGCGACCGCCTGGGCGGCGGCGTTGGTCTTGATGCCTACTGCCTTGAGCTTGTCGGCGTTTTCTTCGTAATAGGCCAAACCGAAGAACCCCAGTGCATTGGCATCACCCGAGACTCCCTGCACCAGCACGTTGTCGTCCTCGGAGGCCGTGTAATCGCCGCGACTGGAGTGCTCCTTGCCAACGATGGCGGCGGTGAAATAGTCGTAGGTTCCCGAATCGGTACCTGCACCGTAGAGGACCAGCGGCTTGTCCGGGAAGCTCGGACGAATCTGGTTCCAGTTGGTGATCTTGCCCTGTGCTTCAGGCACCCACATGGCCTTCAGTTCGTCGACGGTGAGGTCATTGGCCCAGGTGTTCTGTGGGTTGACCACGACTGTCAAAGCGTCTATCGCGACTGGAAGCTCGATGTACTCCACGCCAGCGGCCTTGCAGGCTTCCTTCTCCTCACCCTTGATCGGGCGCGACGCATTGGAGATGTCGGTTTCACCGCGACAGAACTTCTTGAAGCCGCCACCGGTTCCTGACATGCCGACCGTTACGTTGATGCCGGCATTTTCTTTCTGGAACTCTTCGGCCATCGCTTCGGTGACGGGAAACACGGTCGACGAACCGTCCGTGCTCACCATGCCGCTGATCTCGGCTGTTTTGCCCGCCGCGGAATTGCCGTTCTGCTCCGAAGCGGCCGGCGTATTGGAGGGCGAGCACGCGACGATGGAGAGCGTGGCTGCCGCAAGAAGGGTGAGACGCAGATACATTGAGAATCTCCTATGTTCGGATGTTCTTGGGTGCTATTGGTATTTGCCCACCGAGCTCCCCAGCTGGATGGGGCAGGACTATTTGAAAAGTCTGGGCGGAGCCGGCACCTCCGCCACACAGTCGCAGGCAGGATCGGTCGGGTGCGGCTGAAGGCACAGCTCAGACCGTCCGCCGCAGCAGTCGTCGAGCAGGAATCCCAACAGCCCATGCATTCCGTCCAGGCAGGCGCGGTAGCGCACGAACCGCCCTTCGCGGGTTCCGCAGATCAACCCGCCGCGACTAAGCACTGCTAAGTGGTTGGAAAGCGTGTTGTGGCGCATCCCCATCATGTCGGTCAGGACTCCGGCCGTGAGGCCTTCCGGCTCGTGGTTCACCAGCGTGCGGAAAATCACCAGGCGCGCCCCATTGCTGAGTGCCGAAAGGGCATCCAATGCGTGGTCGATGGACATCGACGCGCTCAAGGAGCGTCGCTCGAAGTAATCGAAGTCCAGAACACGTTGGGGTTGGGCCATGGAGATTCTCCCGTTGCATATGTCGATATGTCGAGATATGTCGACAGATTGAGATGCTCCCCCTTCTGTATGACAACCTGATGACAGGTGGCTATTCAGATGACGATTCAAGAGGCCTCCAAAGCAAAAGTCCCGCCAGAGCGGGACTTTGTTGGGATACTGGCACCCCAGCGGATGTTCTTTGCCGACTAGCCACACGCAGCTGCGCAACAGGCTGTAACTTGTCTCACTACCTCCCGCGCATAACGGGTCACGCCGATCAGCGTGGCTGACGCGGCACCATTCCAGTCGCCATAGCCCAGCAGCCAGACCGATGGCTCTGCGATCGAACGAACCTTGGTGTCATCCACGTCGATCCGACCTTGGGCGTTGACCAGACCCAGTCCTTCCAGGTGCGACAAGGCCGGCCGGAAGCCGGTGCACCAGATCACCGCGTCGAAGTTGCGTTCGCTGCCATCTGCCCACTGCATGCCGGTGGCGGTGAAACGGACGGGTGGCGTCATGGAAACCAGTACACCGCGGCGCCGTGCGTCCACCACCGGCGGCACCATGACGATGTCGCCAAAACCACCCTCTGGAACATCCGGCTCGCGTCCTTCCTGCTGAGCCCTCCACTTCTCGGTTGCGCGTGCGAATAGAACGCGCCCGTCCACATCGTCGGCGAGAAAGGCTGGCTCCCGCTGGGTGATCCAGGTGGTCTCGGCCACCTTGGATACCTCGGCCAGAATCTGTGCGCCTGAGTTGCCGCCACCGATGATGGCCACGCGCGTTCCGGCGAAGGGTTCGGGATGGCTGTAGTGGGCCGAGTGCAGCTGCACACCGCCGAATGCGTCCAAACCTTCATAGCCGGGCGTGTAGGGACGCCGCCAGGTACCTGTGGCGCTAATCACTGCGCGTGTGTGCCACTGTCGGCCGTCATCTGCTTCCACCAGCAGCCGTTTCCCCGAACGGCTGATGCGTTCCACCTGCACGGGACGGATGACCGGCAGCGCATATTTGTGCTCGTAGCACGCGAGGTAGTCCAGTACTTCCGCCTGCGACGGGTACGGTTCCCGAGTGGCAGGCATCGGCCAACCGGGAATCGAGCTCCAGCCCGCCGGCGAGAACAGATGCAAGGATTCCCACGCATGCTGCCACGCCCCGCCAGGAGACGTTTCGGCATCAAGAATCACATAGGACAGCCCGCTGCGACGCAGGAAGTAACCGGCCGCCAGCCCGGCCTGACCGCCTCCAATTACCACCACATCGATGCTGTCCATCTGGACTTCCTCGCGCTGCAGCACTCAGGCGGCGTTCTTGTGCTGCTGGTCGGAGATATTGAGTGCATCCAAGTAACGCTCGGCGTCCAGCGCGGCCATGCAGCCGAAGCCGGCCGAGGTGATCGCTTGGCGGTAGTGCTGGTCGGCCACATCGCCGGCGGCGAACACGCCTTCCACCGAGGTCTGGGTCGCATTGCCGCCAAGGCCCGAGCGGATGTCCAGGTAGCCGTTGTTCATCGCCAACTGGCCGTCGAACAGCTGGGTGTTCGGGTGGTGGCCGATGGCCACGAAGAACCCGTGTGCATCGAGGTCGCGGGTACTGCCGTCTAGGGTCGACTTCACGCGCACGCCGGTCACGCCGGCCTCGTTGCCCAGCACTTCCTCCACCTGGTGGTGCCAGACGGTTTCGATCTTGCCGGCTTCAACCTTGGCGAATAGCTTGTCCTGCATGATCTTTTCCGCCTTCAGGGTGTCGCGGCGATGGATCAGGTAGACCTTGCGGGCGATGTTGGACAGGTACAGCGCTTCTTCCACGGCGGTGTTGCCGCCGCCCACCACTACCACGTCCTGGTCACGGTAGAAGAAGCCGTCGCAGGTGGCGCAGGCGGAAACGCCGCGGCCCTTGAATTGATCTTCGGTCGGGATGCCCAGGTACTTGGCGGTGGCGCCAGTGGCGATGATCAGCGCGTCGCAGGTGTACTCGGCGCTGTCGCCGATCAGCCTGAACGGGCGCTGGGACAGGTCGGCAGTGTGGATGTGGTCGAAGATGACCTCGGTCTTGAAGCGCTCGGCATGCGCCTGCATGCGAGTCATCAGGTCCGGGCCCATCAGCCCATGGGCATCACCCGGCCAGTTGTCCACTTCCGTGGTGGTCATCAGCTGCCCCCCCTGTTGCAGGCCGGTGATCACCACCGGCTTGAGGTTGGCGCGGGCGGCGTAGACGGCGGCGGTCCAGCCGGCCGGGCCGGAACCAAGGATCAGCAATGGAATGTGTCGGGTGGTGCTCATGGCTCAGCGGCTCCGTGCATCGGCAGGAAAGTAGCGTTTGCCCAGCCGCAAGGCGACGTGGACCAGCAGGATCAGCACCGGCACTTCCACGAGTGGGCCGATGACAGCGGCGAATGCGACCGGCGAGGCCAGGCCGAAAGCCGCGATGGCCACGGCGATCGCCAGTTCGAAGTTGTTGCCTGCTGCAGTGAACGCGATCGCGGTGGTGCGGGGGTAGTCTTTGGCGATCAGCTTGCCCATGAAGAAGCTGATGACGAACTGGATGATGAAGTACAGCGTCAGCGGAATCGCGATGCGTACTGCGTCCATCGGAATTCGCAGCACGTCGCCGCCCTTCAGACTGAACATCGCCACGATAGTAAACAGCAATGCGGCAAGGGTTATCGGACTGATTGCAGGCAGGAATTTCTCTTCATACCAGCGCACACCCTTACGCGCCTTCAGCCATCGACTGGTGAGGAAACCGGCCAGGAACGGGATGCCAAGGTAGATCAGAACAGCCTCGGCGATGGTCCAGAAACTAACATCGATGACGCTGCCCTGCAGACCGAACACCGGCGGCAACCAAGACAGGAAGAACCACGCGTAGAGGCTGAACAGCGCGATCTGGAAGATCGAGTTGAATGCCACCAGTCCAGCAACATACTGGGCGTCGCCACGGGCGAGTTGGTTCCACACCAGCACCATCGCGATGCAGCGGGCCAGCCCGATCAGGATCAGGCCGGTCATGTATTCGGGGTAGTCGCGCAGGAACAGCACGGCCAGGCCGAACATCAGGAACGGGCCGATGATCCAGTTCTGCAGCAGCGAGAGCATCAACACGCGCTTGTCAGCGAAAACCCGCGGCAGTTCTTCGTACTTCACCTTGGCCAGCGGCGGATACATCATCAGGATCAGGCCGATTGCGATCGGGATGTTGGTCGACCCTATGGAGAGGCTGTTCAACGCGCTGGGCGCGCCCTCGAACAACGCCCCCAGGCCGACGCCCAGCGCCATGGCGGCGAAGATCCAGAGCGTGAGGTACCGGTCCAGGAAGGACAGGCGGGAGGTATCAGTGGTCATGGCATTTTCCGGAAAGACGGTCAGTTGATCTGCGCGATCGGCTCGAGCTGGGCCTTGAGCGCGTCGCGGTCGTCCCATGCGTTGTCGGGGATGTCGAGGAAAGCCTTCAGGCGCGCCTTGATGATCTGATGCGCGCGATCGAAGGCTTCGGCCTTCTGTTCGTCCGAGCCTTCAACACCGGCCGGATCGAACAGGCCCCAATGCACCCGCACAAAGTCGCCAAACACCACCGGGCAAGCCTCGGCCGCCGCGCTGTCGCAGACGGTGACGATCAGATCCATCGGGGCGGCATCAGCTTCGGCGAACTCGTCCCACGACTTGCTGCGCAGGCCGTCCACCGGGAAGCCCTCGCGCTGCAGCTGGGCGATCGCGAACGGGTTGACACGACCGGCTGGTTGGCTGCCCGCGCTGAAGGACTCGTAGCGGCCTTCGCCCCATTTTTTCAGGGTCGATTCGGCCAACACGCTCCGAGCGGAATTACCGGTACACAAGAACAAGACGCGACGGGTCATTTGAGCGATCTCTAAGGTAGGGTTGGTCAGCAGCCAGCGGGGCGTTCGCAGGACTGTTCGTCGGCACAGCAGTTTTCGGTGAGGTAGGCCAGCAGCTCGTTCATCGCCACAAACTCGGCCCGGTAGCAGATGGTCCGGCCACGTTGCTCGGCGCTGATCAGGCCGGCAGCCAGCAGTTCCTTCAGATGGAAGGAAAGTGTGGCGCCAGGCAAGGCGAGCGCTTGGGCGATGTCGCCGGCCAGCTTGCCGCCGCTGCCGGCCTGCACCAGCAGGCGGAAGATCGACAGGCGGGTGGCATGGCCCAGGGCAGCAAGAGCGTGGGTTGCGTTTTTATGTTCCATGATTCTAGAATATTCGAATCGAATTGGCAGGACAACCCCCATGCAGCAGATTCCCAACGTGGTTCCGGGCGCCTTGGACATTCCTACGGCCGCCAAGCTCAGTGATCCGGGCGAGCAGCAGCATCGCCCGCGCATCCTGATCTTGTACGGGTCGCTGCGCCCGCAGTCGTTCAGCCGCAAGCTGGCGCTGGAGGCGCAGCGGCTACTGGAACAGCTCGGAGCGGAAACCCGCTTGTTCGACCCGCATGAGCTGCCGATGCTGGACTCGGTGCCAGCTACCCACCCCAAGGTTCAGGAGCTGCGCCAGGCCTCACTGTGGTCCGAAGGCCACGTGTGGGTCAGCCCCGAACGCCACGGCACCCTTACCGCTGTATTCAAGAACCAGATCGACTGGCTGCCGCTGGAAGAAGGCAGCGTTCGACCCACCCAAGGCCGCACGCTGGCAGTGATGCAGGTCTGCGGCGGCTCGCAGTCCTTCAACGTGGTCAACACGCTGCGCGTGCTCGGCCGCTGGATGCGGATGGTGACGATCCCCAACCAATCGTCGGTCGCCAAAGCCTGGCAGGAGTTCGATGACGACGGGCGTATGAAGCCATCGGCGTACTACGATCGGGTGGTGGACGTGATGGAGGAACTGGTCAAGTTCACTCTGCTGGTGCGCGGGCGCAGCGACTACCTGGTGGATCGCTACAGCGAGCGCAAGGGCGCTGTTGAAGCGGCGGCGCTGGCAGCCGCCGCAGGCGTGCTGGAAGCCGCGTTGAACCAAGAGGAAAGCGCATGAACGCTGTCATTTACCACAATCCGAAGTGCGGCACCTCGCGGAACACTCTCGCCTTGATTCGACACGCCGGGATTGAGCCCGAGGTGATTGATTACCTGACCAACCCGCCTAGCCGAGTGCGTCTTATCGAGCTGATTTCCGGAGCTGGCTTGAAGGTGCGTGATGCGATCCGGCAGAAGGGCACGCCGCATGACGAGCTGGGGCTGGGCGATGCCGCACTCAGCGACGATGCCTTGCTCGATGCCATGCTAGCGCACCCGATACTGATCAATCGCCCATTCGTGCAAACGGAGGCGGGTATCCGTCTTTGCCGGCCATCAGAAGTCGTACTCGACATCCTTCCAGCGGTGGACAGGCCGTTTACCAAGGAAGATGGTGAGGTGGTGATCGATCAGGAGGGAAGGCGCGTGGTCTGACAGTTCACTCGGCGTAACACCTTGGGATCATATGCCGTGCCTGGCGCTAGCGGTAGCAAATATGAGCGAGACGCACACCTTCCTATGCTCTGCTCCGCTCGCCAACACTTCGCTCTAGACTTACAATATCGATTCTCTAACCTGATGATCCACCAGCGATGACTCCACCCTGACGCCTGATTGAAGAGCGATCCAGACAGTAACGTCTGGAAAGGGTGCCTGTTTCCTTCGTTTGGCGCGCACTGCCGTGCGCGGAGATCATTTTCTATGTCTGCAATCTATCCCCTGCGCCAGCAATGGCTCGGCAATATCCGTGGCGACTTACTGTCCGGCATCGTCGTTGCACTGGCCCTGATTCCCGAGGCCATCGCGTTTTCCATCATCGCCGGCGTCGACCCCAAAGTGGGCTTGTATGCCTCGTTCTGCATCGCAGTCATCACCGCCATCGCCGGTGGTCGCCCTGGCATGATCTCGGCCGCGACCGGCGCCATGGCCTTGTTGATGGTCACCCTGGTCAAGGATCATGGCATCCAGTACTTGTTCGCGGCGACGATCTTGGCAGGCGTGCTGCAAATGATTGCCGGTGCTATGCGACTGGGCTCGCTGATGCGCTTTGTATCACGCTCGGTGGTCACCGGCTTTGTCAACGCACTGGCTATCTTGATCTTCCTTGCACAGCTACCCGAGCTGATCGGAATGCCTTGGCCGGTCTACGCGATCTGTGCTGTGGGTTTGGCAATCATCTATCTATTGCCGCTGCTGACCAAGGCGATTCCTTCGCCCTTGGTGGCCATCGTCGTCTTGACAGCTGCCTCCATGTACTTCGGGTTTGAGGTGCGCACCGTCGGCGACATGGGCGAACTGCCGGACAGCCTTCCGGTATTTCTGATCCCCAACGTGCCGCTGACCTGGGAAACGCTGCAGATTCTGCTGCCGGTGTCGGCGACGTTGGCGGTGGTAGGCCTGCTGGAGTCGCTGATGACGGCGCAGATCGTGGAAGACATGACCGAGACGCCGAGCCAGAAGAATCGCGAATGTGCAGGCCAAGGGTTAGCCAACACCGTCACCGGGTTCTTCGGAGGCATGGCTGGCTGCGCCATGATCGGCCAGTCGGTGATCAATATCACATCGGGTGGCCGGGGCCGGCTTTCCTGCCTGGTCGCCGGCGTGGTCCTGCTTTTGCTGGTGGTGTACGGCTCGGGCCTGGTGAGTCAGATTCCGATGGCAGCATTGGTGGCGGTGATGATCATGGTCAGCATCGGCACCTTTAGCTGGCGCTCGCTGCGTGAGTTGGCCATCCATCCGAAGAGCTCGTCAGTGGTGATGATTGGCACCGTGATAGTCACCGTGGCTACACACGACCTGGCCAAGGGCGTCCTGACAGGCGTCGTCCTGTCAGCAGTGTTCTTCACCCGGAAGGTTGGCAAAATGCTCACCATCGAGATGACCCAGGTAGACGCAGAGTCAAGCGTCTATGTGGTCAAGGGACAGGTGTTCTTCGCCTCCGCTGGCCAGTTCGTGAGCAGCTTCAACTATCTAGATGTTCCCAAGGACGTCATCATCGATCTGAAAGATGCGCACTTCTGGGATCTGACCGCCGTGGACGCTCTGGACCGGGTGGTAATGAAGCTGCGTGAGCATGGCGCGATTGTCGAGGTCTATGGTCTCAACGACGCGAGTGAGACGCTGGTCGATCGCTTAGGCAAGCATCGAACGCCGGGCGCCACGCTATCGTCTGGCCATTGACCGGCAAATAGGTGGGTGCCGCTAGGCACCCACCTAGAACCTTGTGAGGCGCGGCGTCAACTTTTAGCAGCGACGACTAAGTCTCCACCTACGTGCCTGCGTAATATCAATGGCTTAGCGCAAATCTGGCCTTGTTCGTAATGATTCCCTGCCGAACCTCATGCGCGTCGACCGGAACAGGCACGCAATGCAACCCAGCTGCTTCGAAAGCTTTGCGTGCACCGTGGTAGCCGGGGTCCTCGATGAAAATCCGCTCTCCTGCATCTAGCAACAGAGTGGCGCACAGCGTCAGTGCCTGCTGGGAGCTGGTCAGTATCAGCACGCGATCGGGTGTGGCACGCGCGCCGCGTTCCAGGTTGACATAGTCAGCAATGGCTTGTCGCAGTGGCGCCATGCCCTGCGCAGGGCTGTGCAGCAGTGCCCGGGTGCCGTACTCCTTCAAGACCTGGCGTTCCAGCCGTTTCCAGATCTGCAGGGGAAAGCTGCGCGTCTCCGGCACACCGGGAGCGAATGCGCGCGGCGCCAGGAAATCGCGCACGCCGCCGCGCTGGACGAGCACGCTGCCGCGCTGGCTCAGGCGCGGCGGAGAAGTGCAGGGTGGGGTGTGCCGTGCTTTACCACGTCCGGGCAGGCGTTGCGTGTGTTCGGACACGAAGCTGCCGCTGCCCACGAGGCGTTCAATGAAGCCCTCGGCATGCAACTGGCCGTAGGCGGTCTCGATGGTGTCACGCGAGACGCCCAGCGATTTCGCCAGCGCACGCGACGCTGGCAGGGGCCGGCCGACATCGAGCATGCCATCGAGGATGAGCTGGCGTATGGCGCGTTGCACCCGCAGATGCAGCGGCAAGGCGCTTTGCGCAGGGTCGCCGATCGCGGCCTTCACCGATTCAAGTTGGGCATGTTTGAACAAATGGTCTGCTCTATAGGGTGAAAGTGGCGGGGGAAATCGGGCCATTGTCCGCCTATAAATGGGCACCGCAAGTCCACTGCCGCTGCAGGAGAAGCCCGTTACACATGGCCGATGCCCCCACATCTGCGTCCCTTCACTGGAAGGACCTCCCTCACCCGGTTATCGCCGGGCTCATCTCTGTCATCGTCAACTATGGCGGCACCTTTATCCTGGTGTTCCAGGCCGCCAAGAGCGCGGGCCTAAGCCCGGAACTGACGGCCTCGTGGGTGTGGGCGGTCTCCATAGGAGTCGGTGTCACCGGCATCGTCTTGAGCTGGACGACCCGCGAGCCGATCATCACCGCTTGGTCGACGCCGGCTGCAGCATTTCTGGTCACCGCGCTGACCACGACCCCATACGCGGAAGCTGTGGGCGCCTATCTGATCTCGGCGGCTGCCTTCGTGCTATTAGGCTTGTCGGGCTGGTTCGAGCGCGTGATTCGGCTGATTCCGCCGGGTGTGACCGCCGGACTGCTGGCCGGCATCCTGCTGCAATTCGGTATCGGTGCCTTTGCCGGTGTCAGCCTGGATCCACTGCTGGCGGGCCTGTTGATCGTCGCCTATCTGGTACTCAAGCGTGTGTCGCCGCGTTATGCGGTGGTGGGTGTCCTGGTTTTGGGGCTAGCGTTCCTGTTGTTCCAGGATCGGGTCGATGTCGCTGAGCTGCGTCTGGCATTGGCCGCACCGGTGTTCACCGTGCCGGCGTTCTCCTTCAATGCCCTGTTTAGCGTAGCGTTGCCTCTGTTCCTGATCACGCTGACCGGCCAGTACATGCCGGGCATGCTCGTACTGCGCAATGATGGTTTCAAGACCAGCGCCAGCCCCATCGTGGCGCTGACCGGATTGGGCTCGTTGCTGATGGCGCCGTTCGGCTCGCACGCGTTCAACATCGCCGCCATTACCGCGGCGATCTGCACCGGCCGCGAGGCACACGAACAGCCTTCCAGACGCTGGGTTGCCGGCGTGGCCGCCGGTGTGTTCTACATTCTGGTCGGCGTGTTCGGCGTCACGCTGGCGACGCTGTTCATGGCGTTTCCGGCGACATTCATCGCTACGCTCGCTGGTCTGGCATTGCTGGGCACCATCGGGGGGAGCCTGGCCAGCGCGCTGGCCGACGCCAAGACCCGCGAAGCCGCTCTGATCACGTTCCTGGCTGCGGCCGCCAACATAAAGCTGCTGGGCATTGGCGGGGCGTTCTGGGGTCTGGTGATCGGGCTGGTGGCGTACGCGATCCTCAACGGTCGATCGTCGCAGACCGTGCCGGTGGCCACGGCAATGCCTTTGAATGGGAGGCCCCATTGATGCCGGTTACATACCTCACCCCCACCGGCCACGACCGGCACGGCCGCTATCCCGAAGCGACCAGCGTCGAGGATTTCCGGCGCAATTTGGCAGCGGTGCATGCGCGCATTGAGGCCGCTTGCCACCGCGCCGGACGCGATCCGGCGAAGGTGCGCCTGCTGCCCGTCAGCAAGACCAAACCCGAGGCCAGCCTGCGGCTGGCGTATGCCGCGGGTTGCCGGCTGCTGGGCGAGAACAAGGTGCAGGAAGCGCACCGCAAGTGGGAGGCGATGCAGGATCTGAGCGATCTGCAGTGGTCGGTCATCGGCCATCTGCAAACCAACAAAGCCAAGCAGGTGGCGCGGTTCGCCAGCGAGTTCCAGGCGCTCGACAGCCTGCGCGTCGCCGAGGCGCTGGAGCGACGGCTGCAGATCGAGGGCCGCTCGCTGGATGTTTACGTGCAGGTCAACACCTCGGGTGAGGCAAGCAAGTACGGCCTTGCGCCGGATGACGTGCCAGCCTTCCTCGGGGCGCTGCCTGCGTTCCCGGCGTTGCGTGTGCGCGGCCTTATGACCCTGGCGCTGTTTTCCAGTGAGGCTGAGCGCGTGCGCCGCTGCTTCGGCCTGCTACGCGGGTTGCGCGACCGGCTGCGACAAGAGATGCCTGCTGGCATTGCACTCGACGAACTGTCGATGGGCATGTCGGGTGACTTCGAGATCGCGATCGAAGAAGGGGCGACGGTGGTACGCGTCGGGCAGGCGATCTTCGGTGCGCGCTTGCTGCCCGACCACTACTACTGGCCCGACGATGCGGGTGCTGAAATGGCGACCGCATGAAGAAGGTTGCGGTCATCCGCCATCTGGCATTCGAGAACCTGCGCACGTGGGTGTCGCTGCTCGTCGCGCGCATCTACGCCGTGTCCTATTTGGAAGCAGGTAGCAAACGTGTCTGCGTTGACTGCCTTGTCCCGGTCAGTCTGCTGGTGGGAGCGTGTGTAGACTTTTGTGAAAACAGTATTCAAGTTAGACCGAAATCTGTACAAACCCGGCCAAGGGCTGCGAGCAGAGATGCGACAGTCCCTTGGAGAAACTGGGCGGCTATCTGCACATGAAGCACTAGCGAACTTAAGGAAAGCCCGAAATCAATATTTGGCGGCAACATCGGCTAAGCGGTCTCAGCCGCCAGGCTTGTAGTCCAGATGCCACTGCTCTCCTGATTGACGGTAAGAAGATCGTAGGTCCTCAACATGTTCAATAGGCCAGAGTGCCCGTAGGCGTTGGGTGAGAAGCCAGAGTCGGCTCTCTTGAGATATATGCCCAAAGCATTGAGCGTGACTTTCCCGTCGGGGGTACTAGCTGCAAGCAGCGAAACTGCTTCGACAACAAAACGTGGTCGGCGCTTAATGGGTGCTACAGGACCTGCCGGATGTGGCTCGACGGCGACTACATCTGTGGGCTTGCATGAGCTAGCTGCAACTGGCTCCGCAGTGACTACGACCTCCTTGGTCCACTCAAAGAACTGATCGCAAGCGTTACGCAGCGCATCTGGAGTTTTGGATTCACCAACAATGAAGACTGAAGCGCCTCGTTCGCGAAGTCGGCGGCACAAGTACGCGAAGTCTGAGTCACTGGTGACAAGGCAGAAAGTTTCTGCTCTACGATCGAAGTGTGCTTCGAGCGCATCTAGCGCTAAAGCAATGTCTGAGGTGTTCTTCTTTGCAGCGTACTGAAATTGAAGGCAAGGAGTGAAGGCTTGTCTAACAAGAGCCTCTTCCCAGCTGTTGGTTAGAGTGGACTTGTTTCCGTAGCCGCGACGTAAGGTCACTCGCCCGGCCTGAGCTGCCATCAAAAGCGCAAAATCGATGATCTCGGCTGAGACGTTATCGCAATCAATCATTACGGCGACAGATGCTTCCTGCTGATGGTGTGCCAAATCCTAGTTTTCCTATCCAGTGGGGGGCTTCACGTATTGCCTTGTGTTTGGATTCTGATCTGGGTTAAACGCTAATTCATTGGTCAGAGTCGAACTCCCAAAGCGTCGAGCGTAGGGGTGGTCATAGTTCCTGTTGCAGAAATTCCGTGAGCTAGCTGGAACATGCGCAGCGCTTGGCGTGTTTCCGTAGAAAGAGTTCCATCAATGGCACCCGGGTCGTAGCCTTTTGAGTAGAGCGCAGCTTGCACGCGCATGATCAGCAGCTTCAGGGTGTCAGCGTCCCGGCTCTGCGATGGGAGGCGTGTAGTTGAGCTTGGCTCCAACGTGAGGTTGCTGCCAGTCGATGAAGGCCGGCTGGTCGATGGCTGCAAGCTCTGTACGTTTGACGTATTACCACTATTACCCTTGCTGCTGGTGGTTGAGGGTGGCGTATAGGTGCTCGGCGGCGTATACGTGGCAGGCGGCGTGTAAGAGCGGTATGAGCTGCCTGAGCCGGATGAGTGTGATCGATGGGAGCTATGTGATCGGTGCGAGCTATGACTTCTGTGGCCGGCGTACAGATTGTGGCTGCCAGCATTGAGCGAGGTGCTCAACACAGTTACATACTTGCCATCCATTTCCGAAAGCCGTGAAATATCCAACTGCCCCTTTGAGGGCTCTGTGCTAATAGCGCCAATCGTTGCGCCAATGATCATTAAGGCACTGGACATGCTTGTAGCTCCGGTACGGGGGAGATGGCACGGCTGGTCCAAGCCGGCGTAACCCAAGAGAAGAATCCGCCGCAACGATCTCGCACGGAGCAAGCGCTACAGGCAGGAAGATAGTCGTTCTTCCATGTCGAAATGCTCTGAACCGCGTAAGCCCACAAGGAACGGTCTAGCGAGCATAGTGGAAGGTTGTACAAGGACACAGGGATCCCACTACCGGCAAGTGTCTCCACCGCAGTACTGAGTGCCTCAGAATAGTCAGCGGGATCTGCCCAAAGCTCCTGGTGATGTGCCTTCGCAAAGCCGATGGGTTCTATCCCCATCAAGGCTACATGCTCAACAAAAGGAAGGTTGCGCCAGATGTATCGAGCGAGCTCAGCTAGACGCTCTACGGTTGGCTTCACCAGAACAACACGGATCTCGATACGTTGGTTGGCTGCTTGCATGGCATACAAGCCGCGCAGCGTCTGGGAGAACGCACCAGAGCTCTGGACCACATAGTCGTGCAAGGCGTAATGATCGCCGTAGAGGGGAATTCCCCAGCTTAGGTTCGGATGTACGCCAGAAAACTTGGCATGTAGCCCAGCATCCCGTATGCGTCCATTAGATAGAATATGAATGTGCGTTTCAGGTAGCGATGTCGCACACTTCTTTACGATCTCCACTAGTCCGTCGCCGAGCAGAGTAGGCTCGCCACCGCTAATCGCTAGAGAGGGCTCGCTGACGTCAATCAGGTCGATTAGATCTAGGAGGTGTCCGACGCGCCATGCGTCTTCGACCTCCCTAGGTGGCTGAGAGCACATCAGACAGTAGCTATTGCAGCGCTCGGTGGCGAATAGGACGTTGCCTGTATCACCGCGGCGATAGCGAATCGCAACCTTCTTACGTATAGGGTTGAGTTCGATCGCGTCCCCTGACTTACAGAGGTCTGGCGAACCTTCCAAACGAACCACTGGCAGTGCTTCTGACCCATCCCAGGCTTTACCTGGAAGTATGGCGCCCCAGGGGAGTTCTAGTAGGGCTCCGCTGAGTGTCTCGGAGCCGACTTCTCGCAGGTCCAGGGCTAAACGGTCGAAGGGCAGGGCCGTTTGAGCGAACTCAGTCAGGTCGACGACCTTCAGTAAAGAAGCCTTGGTTGAAGGCGCGATTTGGGCTCCGGTCTCAAGCGGCAACATCGGGTGTCTCTCTAACAATCTTGGGCATTGCCCAGGAGCGCATCAGGCTTCGGGTCCACTGATCAGTGGTTTCGTATTGCTCCAATAGAAAGTCGAAGAGCCCCATATTCCTGCTGCAGAAGTCGCTCGTCGGCCGGTGACCAATTGGGTCCCCTTGGCGTGCATAGTGCTCAATGGGGTCCGCGCCGCACATAGGAACGAATGCACAATCGGAGCAGGTCGGAAGTGCTTCCGCTACTCCAGCACTCAATATGCGCTCCATTGCAGGTGAGACTAGCCACTCCGGAACGGTCTGGGACACGTCCCCCAGTGCAAAGCCGTCATCGCCCATCGCGGCAAGCATCCGGGCTTCGTCGGATGGGTAGACACGTCCATCGTAATCGTAGATCACTGCGCCAAGCCCTGCACCGGAAGGCGAGCGAAGATCGACATAGCCGTGCCCGAAAGAAGTGAAGAGCTGTGAGAGCAACAGGGATGCGTAAGACTCATCCATGGCGTAGCCCGAGCGATTGATCGAGATCAGGTGCTGAAAAGCGCGCCTGTAGAAGGCTAGATAGTCACTAGTTGTGTAGCCGGTTCGCGGCGCTGTACGAGTGGCGAAGCCGTAAGGGCTGAGGGGGCGTAGTGAGATGGAGTGAAAACCTACCTTCCGATACTCGTCGATGATGGCTTCCGGCACCTCGAGGCTTCGTTTGGTGAGGGTTGTGAGTGCGGATACACCATCTTCGCCAAGCCAACGGCGACCTAAGTCAATGCCGTCGATAGTCCGCCGATAGCTGTCGCGCCCAGGTCGAGGCCGGTTGGCGTTGTGGAGCCACTCAGGGCCGTCGAGCGACGTTGAAAGCTTGAAGCGGTGCTCGGCTAGGAACTCAAGTTGTCCCTCGGTGAGGTCGTGCAGAGTTGAGGCAAGCACGAAACGTAGGCTGCGCCCAGCAGATCTATTGCGTTCTACGATCAGTTCCGTAAGACGTATAACCTGCTCGAAGTTGAGCAGCGGTTCGCCACCTTGAAACTCTACTGTCAGCTCTTGGCTAGGCCATTCAAAAAGGCGCTCTACTGCAAGTTCGGCATGTCGCTTTTCCATGTCGAAATCTGCAGCTGTCGTCTCTTGGCGCGATACCTGGCAATAACTGCAGGTGTGATGGCAGCGCAGCGAGACGACGAAGATGTGCAGGGCTGGTCCGCCGAGAATGTAGGATTTCCTAGTGCGAATTTGGCTAAGTAAAGGAGCAATGCTGCTGGTATCCGCGCTTGCGACCGCCAAGTGGCGCGCCTGTATATCAGCAAATAAAGAAGAGTCTGACGGCAGCTCGTGGGCAACGAACTTCTGAAGGTCCTTCATGCCCATAAGGAGCCAGTCTCCGCCCATGGACGAAACAAAAGCTCGATTGTGGTCCCATGGCAGGCGCCGGAATCGGAAGGGCAGCAGTTTGTATGAATCGGAGAGCGCGAAGGCCTGCGGTGACCTAAACTTGGACATCAGGTGTCACCGGCGGTTGGGCCTGCGCCAATGCGGCCTTGAGCAGTTCCTCCTGGAGTCCTGCTGTCTCAGCACGTACTTGTGCCCGGAGGCGCTCGTCCAAGAGATCGCGCGCAAAGGAGGCGTCGATGTCTTCGGGGAGACTGGGAGATTCGAAGGAGGCCACAATCGTGTCGCCCTCGATGCGTAGTTCCACCTTGTGTTTGCCGGTGTAGCGATGGGCCGCTCTAGCGACCACGTCGTCGCTATACAACCGACGGTCAACAACATACTGAGAGCTTTCCATTGCTCATCCCCCTTGGATAGGCGAACTTTGCGCTTGAGCCGTGCTTTTTGCAAGGAAGATAGTTCAGCTCGTAAGAATCATCATGTGCTCGTCGAGGCTTTTTCCGCGGCTATCAAGGGGTTTCGAGTGTTAATTGCGGGCTTCTGTGAGCGCGGCGACGGTTTGCCGGCGTCTGAACGACGGATTCAGGGTCCAATTCCAAGCGTTGCGAGGAATCGCCCAAGACGTTCTGTAGAGATCAACAAAGGATCCTTGCTAAAGGACGTCATGCGACCCAAAGCGGACATACACCGTCTAAAGACAACCGGGCGATACATAACCCGAGTTCCGTTTACACAGAAATCTACATACGCTCGCTGACCGTAGACTGTCGGCTGTAGTCCTACGTATTGCGATTTGCCACTATCTTGCTATCTAGGTATTGAATGATGCTGCGGGTTAGATTGATGGCAAGCAGCGCCTCATCGCGTTCGACAAGCTGATCGTTGGCGTGAGCTAGGCTCCCTCTGTTACGGAGCGGATTAAGTGAATCTAGAATGTTGCCAATGGAAAAGACAATCTTGCGCATTGCGTCGTCTTGGACGCCCATATCGCGCAGCGCAGGATGGCGTTCACGCATCAGTTTGAAAACTTGAGTGACTCCAGGATCTGCTGGCAGCGACGCCAGATCCAGTCCTGCCGATCGACATACCGTTTTCAAATAACCATGGAGAGCCGTGTGAACGCGATCCAAGGCACTCACTGGACCCTGCACCTCTAGCAGCGATGCAGCATCGGCCAAGGCTTGGCGCACCAGCTCGCTGGCTAACCTGGGTGACGTCGGCTCTACGGCGGCTACTTGGCTGCATCGCTTTGCCATGGTAAGCAGCTTCGAATGTGCATCTTGCGTCCGCTGGACCTCTGACCCCACCGGAAATCGTCGGGCAACGCCTCGCACTATCGCTGCCTGAGTCTGCGAATTGGCGGAAGAGAGCACCGCCAAGAAGCGTTGCCGCGTGGTGCCCGGGTAGGCTTCGGGATCGACCGTTAGGTCGCAGTAGGCGGCATAGAACTCACGGTGGGATGGATAGGTGAAATCGCCCAGGTAACCGCCCGACACGCCAATGTAGTGGCTGATGATCCAATGTATTTCAGTCGGGCGTAGGCCTTCCATGGATACCCTTGCTCGCCGGCTGGAAGGCCGGCCCAGTTGGAGGCACTATAGCCTTGGCGCCCAGTTCCGGGCCATAGGGGGGGACATGGATAAGTCGTTTGAGGACGGGACGGTCGACACCCCGGAGAGCGGATCTGTGCTCCGGGAGCGAGGCTCGCTGATTGACAAGGTCAATCGGGCCCGCCTCGAGCTGCTGGATCTATCGACTCGCAACCGGTTGCTTAGCGTTCCCAGGTCCGGCCACGCCAAGACGGTCGAAGTGATCAATGAGCTCGCGCAGGCGATGTATCAGACGCTCGTCATCGACGGAAAGCGCTTCACTTTCGCTGCAGGTAGGGCTGACCCAAAGACAGTCGCAGACGATGCAGTAGGCGAGGAGGGCGATCAGGCCGACTCAGTCGGTGCCGTCCAGGTGGAGGGTGTTGATGCGGAAGCGGACCTCACGCTTGTCGAGGATGAGCTGGACGACTTCGAACTTCTGGCGCAGCCGAACCTAGAGCTGGACGAGCAGGGTCGTCGCGTTAGCCACTGGGACGCCCAGTTGATGACGCGCTTGACACCGACCGGCTTGCAGAAGCGACTCTTAGATCTCTATGTTGATGCCCGCACGCTTCAAGAAGAGCAGGGCATCAACGTGCTCTACCTCGGTATTGGCTATCTAAAATGGCGTGCACCGACAACCCCTAAGATCGATCGATATGCGCCACTCGTGCTGGTGCCCGTCGCCTTGGAGCGCAGCAACGCAGGCGAGAAATTTCACCTCAGATGGCAGGGCGATGAGATCGTCGCCAACCTGTCGCTCCAGCTCTTCCTGCAACGTCAGTTTGAGATGAAGCTTCCCGAAATCGATGAGTTCGAAAGCCTCGACATCGATGACTACCTGTCCAAGGTTGCGTCACTGATTGAGGGCAAGCCTGATTGGGCAGTCATGCCGGACGATGCGGTATTGGGCCTATTCTCGTTTGCGAAGTTCATGATGTATCGGGATCTAGACCCTGTGAGCTGGGAGCAGTTTGGTGGCTTAGGAGCGCTCCGTGCACTTCGGGGCGTAGTTTCGGATGGATTCCCCGGCGCGGCTATTTCGACAAGCGAAGAGGACATTGACGCCACTGTAAGCCCGGAAGAGATGCGCCATGTCGTGGACAGCGACAGCTCCCAGTCCCTCGTTGTCCATGACGTGCTCAAGGGGCGGAGCATCGTCGTTCAAGGGCCGCCGGGGACCGGTAAGTCCCAAACCATCGCGAATGTTATCGCGGGGGCAATTGCCGATAATAAGCGCGTGTTGTTCGTGGCGGAGAAATTGGCGGCCCTAGAAGTTGTGAAGAGGCGCTTGGACCAAGTTCGACTCGGCGCCGCCTGTCTTGAGCTTCACAGCAACAAGGCGAACAAGCGAGCCCTACTGGAAGAACTTCGGCTCACATGGAACTTGAGCCCGCTGGCCGATGAGGACAGCGGCCCGATCGTTCGTCAGCTCATTGAGCGACGCGATTTGCTTAACGCCCATGCCTCGCGCCTGCACCAAGAAATGCTTCCGTCGAGACTGACGCCCTACGAAGTGTTCGGCAACCTTGTTCGGCTGCGTCGGGAGGGGCATGTTACGGCTCGCATTCGGCTTGATTCGCCTCTCGAGTGGACGTGGGAGAGGGTAGAGGAAAACCAGAAGCTGCTTCAGGACCTGTGCGACCGAGTCCTTACAATGGGCATCCCCGACCAGCACGCCTGGGCCGGTGTCGGGAATGATGCGCTGCTGCCGAACGATCGGGACCGGTTGATTGGGGAGATCGCTGAACTCGCCACTACTCTGAAGGAATGGAGGCAACGCACTGTCGAACTGGCCAGCGCTCTCGACCTTACATTCTCGGACAGCCTAGATGCGCCACAAGCCGCAATTGGCCGAACCAAGGTTCTGCTGACTGCGCCGGCTATCGGACCCGATGCACTCGCCGACGCGTCTTGGGAGACTCCTGCGGGCCTCGATAGCCTGATCGAAGACGTTCGGCGTGCGCAGGAGCTGCGCCGAACTTGTAACGAATTCGCGGCCGAATCGGCAATTGAACATGTATGGGAGCAAACGAGGCAAGAGTTGTCGAGTGTTCCTGGTGACTTCCTCCTCGGCAGGGAACTGTCTGTGATGCGCGATGCGCACCAGAAGCTGTCAGGCATGGGGTCTGACCTAGCCCGTCTAGCACAGTTGGTAGGGGAGCAGCGGCCGCTAACATTCGAGGTAATGGCTCATGTCTGCGCGCTTGCGGAGCGTGCAAGCTCAGCGCCGCAGATTGATCGCGATGCTTTAGTTGCTCGTATTTGGGAGCGAGGCGTTGATTCGGTCCAGAACTTGGTCGACTGGGTGCAACAGGTCCAGGCGGCCCGCCGTGAACTAAGTGAGGTTTTCCGCGACTCTGCGTGGTCTGCCAACCTTGAGGGCGCTCGGCTGCAAATCGCTAGCCGTACCGGGAGCCTCATGCGCTTTTTAAGCGGCGAGTGGCGTGCCGCAAATCGGCTGGTCCGCGCGCAGCTGCGAAATCCAAAGCTTCCAGCTGATTCTTTGCTGCCAGCACTGGACAAACTCCTTGACGCCCAGGCGGCGCTCCGCCGGGTCGAGGAGGGCAATGCTCAGGGTGAGGAAGCGTTCGGCGCTAACTGGGAGCGTGATCGCTCTGATACCGCTTTCTTAAGAGGCGTTGTAGCCTGGATGCGTAGCATGCGCCCGTTTGGGCTGGGCGCGCGCGAGCAAGTCGCCACCATTGGTGATAAAGGCTTAGCGGCTGAGTTGGCGGCTCGCCTTGGCCCAGGACTGGCCGAAGTCCAAGCCCTTTTGTCTCCCATACATGAATCATTGCTCACTAGCGGGCAGATGCTGTGGAGCGCGGTAGAGTCCTCGCTTCCAAGGGTTCCGCTGCTTCGATTGTTGGGCGACACGGCCCCGTTCGGACAGGCAATCTCGGTTTGCGATTCGCTGAACAACGCTCAGACGATGACCGTGTCACTGGCCCTCGAACGCATCGACGCTCTGACCAGCACTCAGGCTGCACTTGCCGCACTTGCTCAATTCGACCGGCAAGGCGAAGCCGCGTTCGGTGACCTGTGGCTAGGCCTCGCATCGGATGCTGCTGCGCTTCAAGATGCTTGTCTCTGGATGACCACCAATGCTGAGTTGAGGATGCTGGCCTCGCGCACCGTCGACGCCCAGCAGACGCTTGAGCAGGCGACAAATCAGCTTGAGGAAGCTGAAAGACTGGGCATAGAGCTTTCTGAGCTATTCACTGCTTTACGATTTGCGGGTAACGACGAGGTCGCATCGAATACCGCTGACGTCTCCGTGAATGCCACGATAGGCCAGCTCAAAGCGTGGGAAGCAGATCCGGAAGGGCTTCCGCAATGGGTTGCTTACATAGCTCAAGCAAATGTGGCCAAACGACGTGGACTGAAGAACTTCGTCGATGCGCTGGCGACCGGTGTCTTAACTCCTGATGAGGCCCGGGGCACGTTCGATCTAGCCTATTATGAGGCGGTTCTGTCAGCAATGGTTGCGCGGGCCCCCGAGCTGGCGACGTTCGACGGGAAAAAGCAGACCGAGCTTGTCGAGTCGTTCTGCGAGCTAGACCGAAGCCGCATTGACCTGGCTCGGCGGCAGGTTTCGCGCTCGCATCGCGAGCGAATCCCGTCGAAGAATGGGGCAGCGGGCCCTGTGGCGGTGATTCTCGGCGAGATGGCGAAGAAGAGAAGCCACCTCCCTATTCGCCAACTGATGGTGTCGGCGGCGCCTGCCATCCAGGCACTCAAGCCGGTTTTCATGATGAGCCCGCTGTCGGTGGCGCAATTTCTACCGCCAGGTGCGGTGGAATTTGATCTTTTGGTCATCGACGAGGCAAGTCAGGTCCAGCCAATCGACGCCTTGGGTGCCATTGCCCGCGCCAAGCAACTGGTCATCGTAGGGGACGAGCGTCAATTGCCGCCCACGCGGTTCTTCTCAAGAGCTCTGGGCGATTCGTCCACACCCGTGGATGAGTCCGCAGCGCCGGCGGACGTTGAGAGTATCTTGGGACTGTGTCTGGCGCGGGGGCTGCCGGACAGAATGCTCCAGTGGCACTACCGAAGCCGCCACCAGTCTCTAATTGCGGTGTCCAATAGTCAGTTCTACGAGAACAAGCTACTGATCGTGCCAAGCCCCTACACGAGTGAGGCGGGCGTGGGTCTGCGGTTCCATCACCTGCCCGACGCCGTTTATGATCGTGGTGGCACTAGCACCAACGCGCGTGAGGCGAAGGCGGTTGCCATGGCGGTCATTGCTCACGCGCAAACGACACCGCATCTTACCTTGGGGGCTGCCGCTTTCTCGACACAGCAACGACGGGCAATCTTTGACGAAGTGGAACTGCTGCGTCGCCAACACCCTGAGACCGAAGGTTTCTTCACGGCACACGCCCATGAGCCGTTCTTCGTCAAAAGCTTGGAGAACATCCAGGGCGATGAACGCGATGTCATCTTCATTTCTATCGGCTATGGCCGAGATTCGCGCGGCGGGGTGAGTATGAACTTCGGTCCGGTCAGTAGCGAAGGCGGCGAACGACGTCTCAACGTGCTCATCAGTCGCGCCAAACAACGATGTGAGGTCTTTTCGTCCATCACTGACGAAGACATCGATCTCAGTCGAGGCAAGGGCAAGGGCACTGCTGCACTCAAACTGTTCTTGCACTATGCCCGCACAGGGCGCCTCCATATTGCCGACGAAGCTGTAGAGCAGCGCAAAAAGACGTTTGAGCAGGAGGTTGCAAAAGCGCTCATCGGTCGTGGCTACGACCTTCACATGAACGTGGGGGTGGCCGGCTTCTTCGTCGACATTGCTATCGCCGATCCGGAGAGGCCAGGGCGCTACATCATTGGTATCGAATGCGACGGAGACTCCTACCGCAGGTCCAACGGTGCGCGTGATCGGGACCGTTTACGTGACCAGGCGCTGCGCGATAAAGGCTGGCAAGTCCAAAGGGTATGGAGTGCGGAATGGTTCCTCAGGCCTGCCGCGGAACTTGATGCCTTGGTGCGCGTCATCGAGCGTTCAAAACTGGAGCCGGACCCCTTTGAGGCAGAGACGGTATCTCGGCCGCGCGCCGTTCCAGTCAACATCGAGAGCGTGGAACACGACGACTTCGTCGAAGTGGGTCTGGTTAGCTCTGACGAGTTACCTCGCACCGAGCCTTATGTGGAAGCCAACTTCGCGGTGCCCAGCCAGCAACAGGAGTTGCATGCAGTTCCAGCAATGCGGATGGCAGGTTTTGTGCGCGACTTGGTTCACGTCGAGGGCCCAATCCATCGGTCAGAGGCCGTTGTTCGCATTCGTTCTCTATGGGGGTTGCAACGGGCCGGAGGGCGCATCCAGAGTGCGGTGGATGAGGGCGTTCGGCGGGCGGTTGAAGACGGTCTGGTGTTGCAGGATGGGGAGTTCCTCCTGTGGCCTGGTCGCGCTATTCGAGTGAGGGACAGAAGCAGCGTTCATTCCCTGAGCCTGCGTCGACCCGAGTTGCTTCCACCTATGGAGATGGATGTCGCGATCTTGGAACTGGTGCGCGAGAACCTAGGGGCATCATTGGACGAAGTAGCACTCCACGTGTCGCGTCGGCTGGGCTTCCGAACGACGAGCGCGCAGCTGCGAGCGGCTCTGGTGGCTAGGGCCGAAACACTTTTGGCGCGTGGTGTCTTGGACCTCCGGAATGGATTGTTGGTGGAGCGAGCTGTTCAACAGTGATCGTGCTCGAGCTGCTGTAAAGACGGGGGAAGTGGGCAATGCTGGTCTTAGTCCCCCACCAGTGAATGCGGAGCCCAGCGATGGGAAATCCTGGACGAATCGGCTTCGAGTTGCTCGTCAATGATCTGAGATAGAAGTCGTCCACGAATTGCAAGGTTCGCATGGCTAATAGCTTCCCCGCATGCGTTCGCCCACCCTTTTGCCACGAGATCAGCCCAAGGCACCACGTCGGGATCCATGCGCAGGGGATGCCCGTGCCATGGCAGTTGCATACCCGCTGAGCGCGGATGTGAGCACCAAGCACAACGCCAGGAACGCGAAAATGAGTGGGCCTTCGGCGCAGTAGAGCGAGCCCAGCAACACGCTGGACCTCATGGCTTCCTGGCCGCCGCCCAGCGCGAGCAGCCCGAGCGGACCCAAGATCACACTAGGGAGGATCATGGCAGCCGGGCCGGTGGGCGGATGCAACGGCCGGTATGGCGAGCGTGTCCGGATTTTTGTGTGCACGGGATTTTGAATCGCCTCGGTTTGGAGCCGGGCATCATTCGTGAGCATTTCCGAACCTGGCCACTGGGCGTTAAGCGACCCAAAGCCGCCAGTCATGCGACAGCGCCTTGGTGGTTGGCGTGGATGCGAGCTATTCGCTTACTTGCGTAATTGGCTTTTGGCTAGGGATTCAATTTGTCTGGCGATCCGATCGAAGGGCTCGATGCTCTGCTCGGCGCGGCAAAGGACCACCGCGCCTTCCAGGCTCGCGATCACGAGTGTCGCCAAGTCCGCAGCCTCATCCTTGCCAATGCCGCCGGATGCGAACGATTTCTCCAGGCGTCGGCGCCAGCCAGCGAAAACCTTGGCGGCCGCTTCGCGTGGTGCATCCCCCTCTGGAACCAGCGGCTCGTCGATGGCAGCGGCCATCACCGGGCATCCGATCCGGAACTTGGATCGCACCAGAATGTCTCGCCAGCTGGCAATGAACTGACCAAGTCCTGCTGGATTGCCTGCTTGCAGGTAAAGGTCGAGTCCGGCATCGACGCGCGCACCGGCAAGCGCGATTGCTTCGACGATGACCTGGTCCTTGCCCCGGGGAAAATGATGATAGGTCGACCCCAAGGGTGCATCGGCGCGCTTCGCCAACTCGCGGATGCTGGTGGCATTGAGGCCATGGCGAGCGAGCATGTCGGCAGCGGCGACCACCATGCGCTGTCGCGAATCCAGGGCGGGCTTGGTCATCGGCGCACCTTGTTATGACGGTCGTCATAGTCTACGCTCCTCGACTATAACAAGTGTCATAGGGCGGAATCGAGCCATGAACGAGGTGCGTTCCACCACGCTGACAGCGGCGGATGGTTATCGGCTGGGCGCCACCCGCTACCCGGCGATGGGGCCGTTGCGTGGTCGCATCATCGTGGCCAGTGCCACCGCGGTCCCGCAGGGTTTCTACAAGCGTTTCGCCGAGCATGCCCGCCGGCGCGGCCATGAGATCCTGACCTTCGACTACCGCGGCATCGGCCAGTCGCGGCCTCCTTCGTTGAAGGGATTTCGCATGGATCTGCTCGACTGGGCCAGGCAAGACCTTGCCGCAGCGGTGGATGCCATGCCGGAGGATGGCGTGCCGCTGTTCATCGCGGGGCACTCGTACGCCGGGCACGCGTTCGGCCTGCTTCCCAACCATGCCAAGGTCGCCGGATTCCATGTCTCCGGTACCGGTGCGGGTTGGCATGGCTGGATGCCGCTCGGCGAGCGGATCAAGGTGCGAGCGCTGTGGGCCGTGCTGGGTCCGGTGACCCGCTGGAAGGGCTATTCGCCGTGGAAGACTCTCGGCATGGGCGAGGACATTCCGGAGGACGCATTCCGACAGTGGCGCCACTGGTGTCGTTTTCCCCACTATTTTTTCGATGATCCGGCGATGAGCGGGATTGAGGCATCCTACGCCACGGTCACGACGCCAATCATCGCGGCCAACGCACTCGATGACCTGTGGGCAGCGCCCGCATCGCGCGATGCGTTCGTGAAAGCCTACAGCAACGCTCCGCTGACGAAACGTGACATCGACCCGCGCAGCCTGGGACGGGCCATCGGACACATGGGCTATTTCCGCCAGAGTGCTGAACCACTGTGGGACGAGATGCTGGACTGGTTTGGATCATTGCCCAAGGGGCGTGCCGTAGAGAAGCTCTCCAGGTTTGATTCACTGCCAAGCCGGCAGACCGCATGAGCTTCCCGGCCGCGCACTTGATACGCCTGGGTTTGATGCTGCTCGCAACAGCGATAAGCAGCATCCTTCACTACGTCGACAACCTGCTGTTCTTCCCATGAATACCCGGAGCCGCCGTGGATCAATCGAGCCATGATCGACGCGTTCTGGTTCGTCATGACGCCACTGGCATTTGCAGGATGGTTGGCGATCAAACGTGGTCATCCGGTAGCCGGGCCCTTGCTCCTGATGGGTTATGCCGGTTGCAACCTGCTATCGCTAGGGCACTACCTCTACGCACCGTTGCACGCCATCAGCGGAAGGATCCATGCCTTCATCCTGCTGGAATCATTTTTAGCGGTGGCGTTGTTGTGCATCTTGGCGCGTACGGCATTCGCACGACATCACGCGCGTCATGGATCGGATGTGAACTGCTTCGACGCGAACGACCGCTTCTGGCCGCAGGGCGTCATGCGACCCAAAGCGGGCATACACCGCCTAGAGACCATCGGGCGATACATAACCTGAGTTCCGTTCGCACAAGAATCTGCACACGCTCGATGCAGATCCGCCTCAATGCAAGGCCACAAGTCGCTATCGTGCGAAAGCAAACCGTAGAGCACGTGTTCGGCACGCTCAAGGCGTGGCTGGGCACGACGCCACTGCTGACGAAGACGCTTCCGAAGGTCAGAACAGAGATCAGCCTGGCGGTTCTGGCTTACAACATGAAGCGCATGATCAAGATTGTCGGAATGCAAGGCATGCTGAGAGCGATCACGGCCTGAGAGACTTGGTTCATTGCTTTGACGAAACCGCTTGAACCGGATGCGCTCTCCCCGAAAGGTCATCGGCAAAGAGTTTTCACACAGCCTCGGCCGACAGCGGACGTTAACTTTGACCTGGAACTTCTTCCTGGAGGCTTCCCAGGATGTCTGGCTCGGATTTACGGGTGGGCGACAGTTGTTCAAGGCGTTAGGTTAGCCAGTGCTGCGGCCGCATCTTACCGGTGCGCTGTCTGACACATCTCTGGACTTCAATCCATACCGGCTTCTTGCCCTAGTCTATCGAATGCATAACGGGGTACGCGAGTCGTGCGGCCAGCCTCTGCCGATACATCCCGTGCGCAATGCATCGAATACGTGCAAGCAGTACCACAGGTGTACTGACCTTGTGAGCAGGCCATCACTACTGAACAACTAGCGCCCAGGTTGGGCCCCGTTCGTCATATCGGTAAAGAAACCCCTCTTGGTCGACCTGGATGGCAACGCGTCCTTCCGTGTCGATCACGCGACTTATTCCCAGCATACTTTGCGAGATTGGGGCGTGCTGGGAAGATCGCTCTATTTTTTCGGAAATGCTGGGTTTCGCGGACTTTACCTTGCGCAGTTCCCCGCCCGGGCCCTGAAGGAAAATTTCAATTTTGGGCATGGCTATTTCCAGTAGAGGCTGGACAAATTGGTTGCAGATGGCTGTTTGCCAATGCCTCGCCCCCTCGAAGGCGAAGTCGAGGCGTTGGTGGATTCTTAGCTTGAAGCTCGCCCCCAGCTTCGTGGAAGATCAGTCTGAGCAAATCTCGTTCCAGAACTGGATCAAATCTTGAAGCACTTCTGGTGGCTCCCCATTGTGGTCTTCACCGAGATACGGAGCCTCGCGACGCCACTCTTTCGTGCAGAATTTTTGCAGGATGCTGCCGTCGGTTTCGCTGCAGGCCATGTACCACTGACGGAAATAGGTTGCTTCAACAGGACCGTTGAAGAGTTCCTCGATCCGGGCATGCTTTGAGGATTCCTGTATGCGTGAGTAGATCTTGCTCACACCGTAGTCAGGCCCTTCCAGATACTGAAAGAATCGGCTTCCATCGTAAAGTAAAACTCCGGTCACACCTTGGATCTGGTTCCTAGCGCGAGCGTCGATCAACAGTCGATCAACATCTTCTGTTGTCAGGCCTGCGACTGCGGTGCTCGCATAAGCAATCGCGTGATATTGCATTCGTTTATCCTGATGATGACAGCATTTCTGTCGTCCAGATTGGCACATCCCCACCGTTCTTGTGGGAGTTTTTTGTGCCGGTCTGTCGCCATCGAATGCCCTGGCTTTTTTTGCTGAAGGCTTTGCTGCTCTTGCTCGTTCGGGAGCGAAATGCCATGTCCATGCCTGGCCAAAGGCACAGCAACCCAATGGCTAAGGGAGCTCAATGAGGTTCACGGTCTTGGATAGGAGTGGCCTTACCAATATTTTGTAGCCATCGTGATCAAAGCCTGGGGCTGGTTTTGACAGTTTCTTCGCAGCGGCCTTGTCGGGCGCGCTTCCCAGATAGGACCAATTGCGGACCACGTGAATCTGCTCCAAGTCGCTGGAGCGTTCAATGATCCCTACTGCACCTGGTTAGGGCCATGCTTGTTCTTGGCGTTTCACAAGGGCTGATAGAAGTCGATGTCGATGAGTGTCATCAGTCTCTTTTCCACAACAAACCCCAAGGCATCGATGAATCGAGTGGCGAAAGCAGGAGCGTCCAACCCGCAGCTTCTCGATTCCAAGCCGGCTGTAGCAAAGCAGGTGAGTGTCGGCGATAGCTCGCAAGCCCGCGATAGCGGCATGCCTGTTGGCGAACAGGCCATAGCTGGGTGCACCACCTGCTTCATGGACGTTAGCGATGGTGAGCTCACCATGCCCGAAAGTCAGTGTGCACAGCTTCCGGTTGCGCCTCATGCGATGGTTGAACAGCGGCTGGTGGTGTTTGATTTGCTGCGCTTCAAGCAACTTGGCACCGATGTCGCCAGCGGTGCGAATGAACGAGAAATTGAGAGTCGGACTATTCAGTCGCGCATCATTCGCGGATCTCAGGTGGTCGAGGACCCGAGTGCGGATATGGATGCTCTTGCCTATATAGAGGGGTACTCCGCCGTGGCCATGGAAAGTGTAGGTGCCAGGGGCATGGGGGAGGTCGCGAGTGAGCGCGCGTAGATCGGATAACGATTCCATTGGAAACAAGCGTAGCGTCCAACTCTTATTGCTGCAGCGACGGGTTGTTCAGGTGTTCGAGCGAGCGCAAGGAGAGGGCTTTGGCGGACGGCTTCGAGTGGGCTGACGCGGGCTTACAGGGCAGCTTGTATGACGGATGCCAGCGTCACACCAAGCCCGATGCAAAAGGCAGATAACCATAGCGAGGGTCGGCGCGAATGCGGCGGCGCGGTCTTCATACAGCTTCCAAAAGCTGGCTTATGAGTGCTTATGCTCCACTATGCAGGGTGAAGTTGATGTGTCCTGACTTGCTGTTCTCATCACGAAAAAGCCCGGCCGGAGCCGGGCTTTTGTTCAGCCGATTACCAGGCTCCAGTGGATCTCAGAGTCCGGGTATTTGAAGCGGAATCCGTCGTAGTCAGACTGAACGGCAATGTTTCCATTCTCGTCTACCAACGTCTTCACTTCGATCTCTGAGATCGAGCGATTCTTGATGCGAATGCTGTCGACACTGCCGGTAAACAATCGCTTGTTTTGGCGTGACAGAATGCTCACCGAGCGGCGTTGCTGACCTGGCCCTTCCAGGTACATTGCGACTGACCCCATGGAAAATCTCCCTTTGACTTTTTCAAGACATCCTCCGGTCCCGCTAGAGGAGCGCAGATGATTCCTTCATCTCTGTGAAGATCGAGTCAGCGCGAACTGGAGCTAGTTCGTTGAGTGTACATTTCGGCGCTTCCGCCCCCCCGCAGTGAAGCGTTGGACGTCGGCGAGGATCGAGGGCTTGGAGGCCTCGCATCATCCCCCGAAAGGCGTGGAAGGGAGTGCCCAAGCGGACCAACCAGGAGGCGATCAGCTCGACTACCTAGCTGAGGTTTAACAGGCTCGTGGGAAAAGTGAAGTCTTCGCCTTACGACGTTCTTACACATTGTGATCAATGTCGGCTAAGCAGGCTGCCTGAGGCGCGCAAATCGGCGCTGTGCAGCGTATTGGCCGGCTAGCTGGATCCAAGGATGCCCGTTGCTTATGATCAGTTCAGCGACAATTATGCGTTGCGGATTGCAACCCTTGTCACGAGATCGATTGGGGGCATGCACGGGGGCATTATGGTTGTTCTAATTTTTGAAAATTCATGATAATCAGATGGATGTAGAATTTATTTGAATCCCTCCGGGGCGCCAGATTGAAGTCCGGGCTGGTACCGAGACGTCAGAAACCCCAGAGAGATCTGGGGTTTCTGCTTTTCCGCCCTTCAATGCCGCGCGTTGCCGCAGCAACGGGCCCTCAGAGGTTGACGCGCACCCCAAGCTGGAATGCACGGCCTGGCAGGGGCGCGATGTACTTCAACGGTGAGTTGTGCGGACGTGCCTCTGCGTCGAGCAGGTTTGAGCCATTGAGGAACACCTCGATCGCGCTGATGTAGCCACCACGCGACTGGAAGCGGCGGCTTACCTGCATGTCCAGCATGTTGAAGCCATCCAGCGGGATTTCCTCGCTGACATTCTTTCCCAGGTACTTCTGCTTGTCGTAGTAGGTGCTGGAGACGCCGGCCTTCCAGTCGCCCTTCTGCCAGGCAATGTTGGCGCCGTAGCGATTGGTTGGCATGTTGGGCAGGTATTGACCGTCGTTGTGTGCACGCAGCGAATCCGGATGGTCTGCGCGGTTCTTCACCAGATCGGAGAAGGCGGACAGGTTCAGCGTGCCGTAGCGGCCGAGCTCCACTACTTGGGAAACGTCGATCTCAAAGCCCTTCACCGTGGTGTCGGTCTGCTTCCAGTACTTCAAGGGCAGGCGGTTGGCTGTCTGCAAGCCGGAGTGGCCTTGGTAGAGGAAGTTCTCGTACTTCATGACATAGCCGGTCACGGACATGTCGAAGCCACGGTTGTTGAACAGCAGGGCGAATTCGGCATTTCTGGCACGCTCGGGCTTCAGGTTCTGGTTTCCTTCTTCCTGGGTCATGACCGAGTAGTGGGCGTTGCTGGCGTACAGCTCATTGACCTCAGGCGCCCGTTGCGAGGACGAGTAGCGGGCCTTGGCGCTTAGTCGGCTGCCGAGCTCGACAAGCGCGCCCAGGCTGTAGCTGTTGAGCGTGAACGACCTGTCCTCCAGCTTCGAGTTGGCCGAGTTGCGTGAGGTCTTGAAGGCACTGCTGCGGATGTCATGATCCACGCGCTCGTGACGGAACCCTGCATCGACCGACGCGCCATCGAAGTCGAGGCTCTGCTTCAGGAACACCGCATTGGTCACGCTCTGCACATCAGGCAGGTAGCGCAACGCGCCGCTGCCGCTGATATCACGCGTGCGCTGGCTCAGCCCGAGCAGGCCACTGAGTGGACCGGCGCGGCGCTGTGCCAGCAGCACTTCGGCCTGGTAGCTATCGAACTGGTACTCGTTGGCCTTGCTTGCCCCCAGTTGTTCGGCCGAGGTATTCCTCACCTGCGACATGCGGATATCCAGGCTTTCAAACAGCGGAAGCGGATCCAGCACATTGGCCTGCAGCGCGTACTTGGTCTGCTTGAGTACGACGCCGACTGGGCGGCCCTGGCTGTGGTCGGAGCCGAAGGACAGGTTCTCCATCGAGAAGCCCGGCACACCGTAGTCGCTGTCCTTGGCGTCGATGCTGATGCCGACGTAGCCGCGGTCGAAGAAGTAGGTGCTACCGGCGGCAAGGTGTGTGTTGCGGAAGTAGCTATTGCCCAAGGTGCCGCGATAGTTGGGGGTGACGTCGCGGTTGATCTTGTTCTGCACATACGAAGGCGTGCCGGCCACATAGTCCGGGTTTGCCGGGTTCACGTAGGTCTTGCCCTGCCAGACCGATGACGGCTGGTTGGTATAGAAGGAGAAGCTGCCGTCCGCCCAGTCCGGGTTTTCGGTCATGAACTGGTCGATATAGGGTTGCGAGGACTTGTTGTAGACCTGCTGGATGCGGGCTTCCTTCTGGCAGCTGTCGGCCAGGCCGCTGTTGACGCCGCCGCCGGCCGGAAACAATCGGCTGTCGCAGACGCTGGCCTTGCTGTTACCGGGGATGTCGTAGTGCGAGATCCGTTGTTGCGACATCTGCAGGTTGGTCGAGAAGTTGCGCTGGTTGTTGAAGTTCATCCGGAAGCCCTGCGCGTCGGCAGCGTTGAAGCCCTGCCGGAGCACCAGCTCCATCTCCTGATCCTGCTCCTCCATCTTGGTGGAGATGATGCCGGAGTCGACATCGACGCTGCCGCCGATCGCGTTGCCGCCGTGACGGACGCTGTCCGAAGACTTGTTGACGCTGATGCTGCGTACGAACAACGGATCGAATGGAATGGCGATGTCGCCGCTGAGTGCGTTCATGCCGAGGATGGACTGGCCATCTTCCAGCACCTGCACGCGGTTGCCGCCCAGGCTGCGGATGACCGGCGCGCCGGCGTTCGGGCCGAACGCGCTGTTCTGCACGCCCGGCACGTGCTCCAGCATGCCGCCCAGGGTGCGGTTCTGCGTCTGGGAGTTCTCGACGACAACAATGCTGTCGATCCTTGAAGCCTTGTCTGCCCGGACCTTGACGGTGGGCAGGGTGGTGTCGTCCGCGGCGTAGGCGCTCTGGACAGCGAGCAGCACGGCGGCCGCAAGTACGTGTTGACGCATGGATCATCCCCGCAGAAATTGGAATGTTATAATATATCGTTTAAGGAAAAGCGAGAGTCAATCTGCTGCCCGACCGGGTGCGGGGTACTCCGCAGGTGCGGTGTTTGCCGGGGAGGTCGTCCGCGCGGTCTTGCCGTGCACTCAGGGACGCAAGCCTGGTTCGAGACGACAAGAAGCCTGCTCGCCCGTTCCGCCACCATTGCCGCCAAGCTCCCGAGGCAGCCAGGCATGGCCGGTACGCCGGATCGCATCGCTGGTCGGGAGCGTCGGTTGCCGCTGCCGGTCGGTAAGCCGGGTTTGCGTGCGACCCCCAAGTTATCGGATGATAGTGATTCCTATTCGCAATATTTACCCATGGTCAACGCTTCGCCGGCATCGGCGCCTGATTCCCTGCAGGGCCTGTATGTCGCGCACCATGGGTGGTTGCTGCAGTGGCTGCGGCGACGCATGTCCGCGGACGAGGCGGCGGCGGATCTGGCGCAGGACACCTTCGTGCGCCTGCTGCAGAAGCCACAGTTGCCAGCGTTGGAGCAGCCGCGCGCCTACCTGACCCGTATTGCCAATGGGCTGGTCATCAATCTGTGGCAACGCCGCGCGCTGGAGCGGGCATGGCTGGAGGTGCTGGCAAGCCTGCCTGAGTGCTTGGTGCCTGATGAGGAACAGCGACAGATAGCGCTGGAGGCATTGCTGCGCATCGACCGCATGCTGGATGCATTGCCGGCGCGGGCACGTGAGGCGTTCCTGCTGTCGCAGTTGGATGGGCTTACCTATGCGGTGATCGCCGAGCGCATGGGCGTCACCGAACGCACCATCAAGCGCGACATCGTGCTGGCGCTGGCGGCCTGCCTCGAGGCCATGGACTGATTCGTATGCGGGAACCATTGGCCAGGACCGACACGCCCATTCCCGCACCCGTGCTGCACGAAGCGGCCGAATGGCTGCTGCGTTTCCGCGAAGGCGACCTCGATGCCAAGGAGCGTGCGGCCTGGCAGCGCTGGCTGTCCAGCAATGACATGCATGCGCGTGCCTGGCAACGCGCGGAGCGCTTGACCGGTTTGCTCGACGATGTGCCCGGTGCGGTAGGCAGTGCGCCCTTGCAGCAAGCTCGCCGTACGCTGCAGGGCCGCCGCGCGGCGTTGGCGGCAATTGTAGGAATGATGCTTGGTGCGCCCTTGGCACGCCTGACGTGGCAACGCGAGCCTTGGCAGCATCTTGTCGCGGACAGCAGCACCGCCATCGGCGAGCGCAGCGCCTTGCGGCTTGAAGATGGCAGCGAACTGCTGCTCAACACCGATACGCGGATCGCTGTCACCTTCAATGAGACTGTGCGGCAAGTGCAATTGCTGCGTGGCGAACTGCTGCTACAAGCGGCAGCCGATGATCGCCTTCCCGCGCGACCGTTGCTGCTGCAGCTGCGTAACGCGCATCTATTTTCTCTGGGCGCGCGCTTCGCCGTGCGGATGTGGGATGACCATGCGCGGGTAGCAGTGGAGCAGGGCGCGGTGCGGATCCGCCTCGGCGATCGCGGCGATGTCACCCAAGTGGTGAGCGCAGGCCAGCAGGCGATCTTCAACGCAGCGGGCATCGGCCCAGTCACCGCGCTACAGCGCAACAGCGTGGCTTGGGTACAAGGCGTGCTGCATGCCGAGGCCATGCCGCTGGGCGAACTGCTGGGCGAGCTGGCGCGTTATCGCAACGGCGTTGTGCGTTGTGATCCGGATATCGCCAATCTGCTGGTATCCGGCCTATTCCAGCTGGACGACACCGATACGGTGCTCGCCCTGCTGCAGGCGGGGTTTCCGTTGCGGGTGCGCTACCGCAGTCGCTTGTGGGTGATGGTCGACCCCGCCTGAGACCGGGATGTCCCTTTTTGCCGGTTGGCCGGGCAAGGAAGTGAACCCTTTCAATTCCCTTCTGTCACGGACCCCGCCATGTCTCCGCGTCCCCCTGCTGTCCGAACCTCGCTGGCGCTTGCCTGCCTGGTCGCGCTTTCGCTGCCATTGCCACAGCTGGCCCTTGCCCAGAACGGCGCAACCGCTGTTGGCGAAAGCAATGTGAACTTCAATCTTCCGGCCGCGCCATTGGCGCGGGCACTGAATGACACTGCGACCGCCGCCGGTGTGTCGTTGAGCTATGACCCGGCGTTGGCCGCGGGCCGCTCCGCGCCCGCTTTGCAGGGCCGCTATACGGTGCGCGCAGCGCTTGCGCGACTGCTGCAGGGCACCGACCTGACGGCACGCGAAGTCAGCCCGGGCGCGTGGAGCATCCAGCGCGTGGCCAGCACTGACGGCGATGCCGTTGTGATCGGCACGCTGCGTGTCGGTGGTGAGCGCTCGGCCGATCCCACCGGCATCGAGCGCGACGAGCGCGGCTACGACGATGTGTACGATCTCGACCTTTCCACGGTGTACGCCGGGCGAGAGCAGATCGAACGCTACAAAGGCGCTGCACCGGCCGACATCTTCAAAGGCATGGTCAACGTCTACAGCGGCGACGCCCGCAACAGCGGCGCGCTGGACCCGAACATCCGCGGTATCCAGGGCCCGGGCCGGGTGCCGCTGACCATCGACGGCACCGAGCAGGCGCTGACGGTCTGGCGCGGCTACATGGGCGCCAACAATCGCAACTACATCGATCCCAGCCTGATCGGCGGCATGCAGGTCATCAAGGGTCCGGCGATGGTGCGTGGTGCCAACACTTCGGTGGGCGGCGCGGTGCAGATCAAGACGCTGGACGTCGACGACATCCTGCTGGAAGGCGAGAGCTTCGGCGGCGAGCTGAAGCTGGAGGCCAGCGACAACGCCATCGATCCGAAGTTGCCGACCCTGTTGACCGGCAAGCCGGTGGGCAGCGTGCCGGGCTTCCCGACCAGTCCGGTCAATTTCTATGACCCGACCCTGTACCAGCATCCACGCACCAGTGGCAGCGGCAGCTTCGGCAATGATCAGGCATGGCGCCTGGCCTTGGGCCTGCGCAAGGACAACTTCGACCTGATGGCGGCCTATGCCTTCCGCGAGAAGGGCAACCACTTCGCCGGCAAGCATGGCAGCTCGTTCTATGACAACGCGCCGACCAACAGCTGGGACTATGTTCCTTACCTGGCCAAGGTCTATGTGCCTGGTTCGGAAATCCTCAATTCCTCCAGCCGCATGGAATCGTGGTTGGTCAAAGGCACCTGGCGCTTGAGCGACACCCAGGTGCTGCAGCTCAACGTGCGTGACACGCAGTCGCGCTATGGCGAGATCATGCCCTCTCGCATCCAGTGGGCCAGCACCGTCACCGACGGCATCCCGCAGTGGCCGCTGAGCCAGGTGGATGCGCGCTCGGTGAACCTGGAATACAAGTGGCGCCCGGGCCTGGACTGGGTGGACCTGCGCGCCAACCTCTGGCGTACCGATACCGACAGCGCGACCTATAGCAGCGGCGGTCTGCCGAACGATCGCATGAACTGGTACAACGATGTTGACAAGGTCTATGTAACGCCAGATCACTTCCGCAATACCGCAATAGCCAACGGAAAAAATGCGCGTACGGGTTTCTCGTTCGACAACAAGATGCAGTTGCACGAAAGCCTGGACCTGACGGTCGGTGGCAACCTGCAGAAGGAAACCCTGAGCTCCAAGGACGCCTACAACGATCCGGAAATCACCGGCTATTGGCGTGGCAAGCCGCGCGCTGGCTGGCGTCGTGAGTACGATCTGAGTGCCTTGTTCGAATGGCGGCCGATCGACAAGCTGCTGCTCAGCGCCGGCGTGCGTTACCAGAACTGGCAGTCGTTCGATGAATTCCTTGCCCGCCAGCAGCGGGCTGGCGTGCTGCCGACCAGCAGCCAGGAGTCCTCGGGCCGGGTGATGAAGTGGAGCACGCTGGAGCATTACACCCAGGCCGAGATCGACACCTCGGTCGAACAGATGACCAGCCTGGTGGAAAGCCAGTGGTCCTTCTACGAGGAGTTCTTCGGCTATACGCGCGAGCAGTTTGTGGCGGAGGTGCTGAACCCATCGCTCGACGAAGTCCGCAGCCGTACCACTTACACCGCCAACAACGAAATGCTGTGGAAGCACGATGGTCAGGGCCGTTACAACCGCGCCGACAATCCCTGCATCAACGGCGCCATCGACTTCAGCAACGTGGTGCTGAGCGGCAGCAGCAAGTGCTGGTCCGATGGACCTTATCCGGGCCAGAGCGTCAATGGCGAGTTGATCCCCTTCGCCACGGTAGACAACACCGCACGCAGGCAACGCGGTGCAGGCTGGGTGCCGTCGTTCGCGGCGACCTATGAGTTCAGCGAACACAGCCGCGTCTACCTTCGCCACAGCCAGGTGCGGCGCTTCCCGGCGCTGTTTGAAAGCACGATTGGCTTCTCCAGCATCCAGGACAGCTACGGCCTGAAGCCGGAGCATGCCTACAATACCGAGTTGTCGTGGGTGCAGGACTTCGGTCAGATGCTGGATGGCAATCCGCTCGCTGACCTGAAGATCGCCTACTACCACCACCGCACCCGCGACGTGATCGAGCGCAGCCCGCAGCTGACCTTCTCCAACATCGACGAGCAGACCATTCGTGGCGTCGAGGTGCAGGGTCGCTTCGACAACGGCCGCTTCTTCACCGACATCAGCGGTGCCTGGAACCTGGAAAACCGTGTCTGCGATGAGCACACCGCGATGCTGCTGGACAACACCGGTGGCGTCTCCAACTGCGTGGAAACCGGCTTCGTCGGTGGCTACCTGGTGACCATGGCGATCCCGCGCTACACCTTCAACTGGACAGTGGGCACGCGTCTGTTCGACGGCAAGCTGGAGCTGGGTAGCCGCATTGTCCATCACGCACCGCAGGAGAGTGTGTTCAAGGACAACTACGGCAACCAGTCGGCGACGATTTCCTATTACCTCAACACACCGTTGCAATGGGGTCGCATCACCACTTACGACGCCTACGCCACGTGGCGCGTCAATGACCGTGCCACGGTCGAAGTGGTGGGCACCAATCTGGGCAACCTCTACTACATCGACCCGCTGACGCGGTCGTCCATGCTGGCACCGGGCCGCACGCTGAAGGCGAGCTTCAACTATCGGTTCTGATCCAGTGCGGCGTGTTTGAATACGCCGCATGCAACGAAAAAGCCCGCTCGGAAGTGACTCCGAGCGGGCTTGTTAACTTTCGTTGCGAGCAATTTCCGACAAGGACGCGATGACGTGCACGCAGCAAGCCGGAGAGCAGGCTTGCGTGGAGCATCCACGCAGCTATTGTCTGCGAATGAAAAATTCCACCGGCGTGGTGATCTGCACGGGGTCGCCTTGCACTTCATCCGGGGGCGACGGCAAAGGGCTGGCGCGCTGCACGGCGGCAAGTGCTTCGCCGTCCAGCAAAGCATTACCACTGCTACGGGCCAGCCGCGCCCACTGCACACCGCCCATGCGGTCTACCGCGTACTCGACCAGGCTTACGCCTTCGCTGCGACGGCGCTGTGCGGCACGCGGGTAGCGCTTATGGCGCTCCAGATGCGCCAACACACGCGCCTGCCAGTTTGCCTGCGACGGGTTGACCACACCGGACGACGATTGCCGGGCGCTGTACTGGTTGCTGCTGGGCGCCTGCACGCTGGGTGGCGCACTTGCTTGCTGTACTTCGGCGCTTGCTGCCGACGTTTGCGTCCGTTCGCGCTGGTCGGGAGCCGGCGGTGGCAGCGCCGCGTCCACTGCCTGGGCGGGCGAAGGCGGAACCTCAGCGGCAGTTGGTGCTGAGTTCGCCTGCGCTGGCTGTGCCTCGTGCTGCTGTTGCAGTGGGCCCGGCGCCAGATCGGTCGGTGGCGCAGGTGGTGCGCTCGCCAGTGGTGCCATGTCCACCATCACCGCTTCTGGTGGCGATGGCGGGGCCAGCGGTGGAGATCGCGATGACCAGAGAATTACGCTGCCCACCGTCAGCGCATGCGCGCCAAGCACGATGCACAGGCTGCGGCCCCAGCGTGGGCCATCGAGCATGCGCGATGTCGGCTTCATGGCACGGCTTGCTCCAGACCGACCAGCGCGACTTTGAGATAGCCGGCAGCACGCAGGCTGTTCAAGGTGTCCATCAGGTCGCCGTAGGCGACACCCTTGTCGGCGCGCACGAAGATGCGTTGGTCGTGGTTGCCGTCGGTGAGCGTGTCGAGCGCTGCTGGCAGCGTGGCCGCGCTGACCGCGTCCTGATTCAGTCGCAGCGACAGGTCCTGCTGTACGGTCAGGTATACCGGTTCATCGGGTGGCGGCTGCGGCTGCGCGGTCGACGCCGGCAGATCGACGGCGACGTCCACGGTGGCCAATGGCGCGGCGACCATGAAGATGATCAACAGCACCAGCATCACGTCGATGAAGGGGGTGACATTGATCTCGTGGTTCTCGTCGGGGAGTTCATCCTGCTCGTCGATCTTTATCGCCATCTCATGGCGCTCCACACGCAACGGCGGCGCGGTGGTCGAGGTCGCGCGAGACCAGTTGCTGCACACTGGCCGATAGATCGCCGCTGTCACCACGCAGCGCCGCCAGTTGTCGGCTCAGGTGGTTGTAGATCACCACGGCGGGGATCGCAGCGACCAGCCCAAGGGCCGTGGCCAGCAATGCCTCGGCGATACCCGGCGCAACCACGGCCAGATTGGTGGTGTTGGCCTGGGCAATGCCGACGAAGCTGTTCATGATGCCCCACACCGTGCCGAACAGGCCGACGAAGGGCGCGGTGGCACCGATGGTCGCCAACAGCCCGGTGCCACTGCGCAGCTGACGTGCATGCGCGAGCTCGATGCGCTGCAGGCGCGAGCCGACGCGCTCCTTGATGCCATCGGTAATGCCAGCGCTCGGCGAGCGTTGCAACTCGTCCTGTGCCTCGGCCAGCAAGCTTGAAGCGATGCTGCTTTCCTGTCCCTGCGTCGCCAATGCTGCAGGCAGGTTCTCCGCCAACGCGAGCGCGCTGCGTGCGTTCTGCATGCTGCGCGCCTCGTGCTGCAGCTGCCGGCGCTTGGCCACCAGCACCGTCCACGTTGCCAGTGAGGCAATGGCCAGGCCGATCATCACCGTCTGTACCACCCAGTCGGCATGCAGAAACATCTGCCACGGGCTGAGATTGCTGGGCAGGTTGGTCGTCATGCGTGCTCCTGGATGGTCGCGCGGTCAGCTGCCGACGGTATGTCTGTTTGCTGGAGCGATGGCAGCAAACCAGCTGCACCCAACGCCGACAAGGTGTTGTAGAAGGCGCTGGTGGAGACATGCATGCCGCCCTGTTCCAAGGCAGCGGCATGCAACAGCTGCGGGCTGAGACGGCCGTGTGCGGCCAGTACCAGCGGTGCCAGACGCAAGGTGGCAATTCGTGCCGAGGTCACTCGAATGCCGGCGCCGCGCAATATCGCCGAATGGATGTTGCGGGCTGGCAGCGGCAGATCGCTGGATGTTGTCAAGGGCATGATCGGTATCCTCAGTGGATGAGCGCACGCGGTGCGGGACGCGACAGCACGTAGCTGGCGCTGGCAATGAAGAACAGACCGATGCCCAGCGCCAGCTTCCAGCCGGGATGCGCCGTGCAGAAGAAAATCAGATAGCCAGCGGCCATCCCGAGTGCAGCAAAGGCCTTGCCCTTGGTACTGACTGCGCCTTGTTCGCGCCATAGCCGCAGGCTGTGGCCGTAGCGTGGGTGCTGCAACAGGTAGCGTTCCAGCCGCGGCGAGGAGCGCGCAAAGCAGGCCAGTGCCAGGATCAGGAAGATGGTGGTGGGCATCACCGGCAGCAGTGCGCCGATGATCCCCAGTGCCAGCATCCAGCAGCCTGCGCAGAACCATAGCCAACGCATCAGGGCACCGGCACCGGGTCGGCATGGAGCTCGTCTTCGACGTAGCCGCGTACGCTCTGGAACGCCTTGCGTGCGCCTTCCACCACCAAGGCTTCCTGTTCGGCTGCCAGTGGCGCCGCATCCAGCGCTGCGGTGAAGCTGCGCCAATGCCGAGCTGCGCCGTCGGCATGCGCGGCCAGGTGGCGTGCACCGAAGTCGGCATGCAGCTGCAGCCGATCGCGCGCCAGTTTGAACAGCACGGTGCCACCGAGGTTGGAGCCTTCGGCGACGTATAGCCAGCCCAAGGCATTGGGCAGGGAGATGTCAGCGTCCACCAGTGGCGTGCTGTGCGCTGGAATATCGCTGCCCAGATCCTGCAGATCGCTCGCGATCTTCGGCAGGCGTCGGCGTTCGGCAAGGTCAGGAATCAATGCCAGCAGCCCTTGATGGGAGTAGAGCGCATCAATATCGCGGTGGAAGCGGTACTGCACGCGCAGGAAGCGCGTGAAGCTGTCGCGGCTTGCGAAGATGTCCGCTGCCATGACCCGCTTGTCCAGGCTGTCATGGGTGTTATGGGTCGCGGCCTTGAGCTGCTGGCTGCGTGAAATGACGGTGCTGTTCTGGTTCATATGCAATTCCCGGTAGTGCAGGAAGTGGTGGGGGTCAGAAACTGCGTTCCAGCTTCAAGCTGGCGGTGCTGCGGTCATAGCTGTAGAGCCAGTCGACATTGCTGGAGACGACGTTGTAACGAAGGCTCAGCAAGGGCGTGAAGCCGGCGAAGGCGAGGCGATTGGCCTTGATGATCAGCGTGTAGTTGCGTTCGTCGTCATCGCGGCGGACGCCGAGCATTGGGCTGAAGTGGTCGTAGCTGCGGCGGCGATAGGAGGCGAACAAAGTGTGGCTGAAGCCTTCCGGCCACTGCAGTGATGCGCCGATGCGCGCGCCGAGCGAGCGGTAGTTGTTGCTGCGGTCGCGCGAATCGCTGTCCAGTGCATCGATGCCGCCGAAGGCCATCCAATGACTGCCAAGACTGCGGAAATAGGTGGCCGAGGCGGTGCGCTGCACGCCGTCGAGATTGAGCGCGTAGTCGCGCTGGCGATAGTGAAGATCCTTCCAGTCGGCCTCCAGCTTCAGCATCGATAGCCGCCCTGGCGTCCAGCTCCATTCGGCATGCACGCCTGGAGCGCCGAACAAGGCGCTGTTGCCAAGTGCGTAATAGTCGAACGAAGGTGCCAGCGCCATCGTATGGCGCGCACTGCGGAAGCTGTAGCCGGTCTGCACGGCCGCGTTGAGCTCGTTGTAGGCGCTGTTGTCGCGGTAGTTCTGGCCGAACGCGATTGCGCGCAGGTAGACGCCGTGGTGCCCGCGCAGTGCGCGGCGTTTGTTGAGGGTGGCGTCGTAGTCGATGCCGGTAGCGGTGATGGCCTCGGGCAACTTGCGCTCGATCAGGCAGTCGCCGGTGATCAGCAGCAATAGACAGGTGCGGCTGGCCGAGGTGCGGTTGGCGTTGTCGGTCCAGCTGGGGCCGGCCGCGTAGGAGCCGCTCCAGCGCTCGCGCTGGGCCAGAGCCTCGCGGAAGCTGGCGATCGTGGTGCGCACGCCCTCGGTTTTCGGGTCATTGGCGTCAATGCTGGTGCCGACGTCGGCGAACAGCACATCGGCTTCGCGATCCTGCTGGTCTTCAAACAAAGTGCGGGCCAACTCCAGTTGTGCCGGCATGAAGTCCGGCTGCAGGGCGAGTAGGGCGCGGTATTCGGCGATCGCCTGTGCTTGCTTGCCTTGCATGCGCAGCAAGCCGCCCTGTGCGTAGTGCACCAGCAGTTTGTCGTGGTCGGGCAGGGTCAGGTATTCGTTGAGGAAATGCGCCGCCAGGTTCCACTGCCGCTGCTGCAGCGCCAGATACAGGGCACGGCCGACATCGTCGACATTGTGGCCAATAACGTGGCGTTCGCCATCGATGGTCAGCGTCGGGCGCTCGGCATCCAGTTCGTCCTTGAGCAGCTCGCGCTCGCGGGCCTGCGCCTGTTGGTCGATGTGCTGGTCAAGCAGGCGGCGGGTATCGGCTTGCTCTTGTGCGGAGCTCGCGACGGGCAGCAACAATCCTGCCAGCAGCAGTGCGGCGGGAAGCGCGAAGAGGGGCCGGCGTCGGCGACCGGTTGAAGAACAAGAAAGCATGCAATGGCCATCGAGGGAGGCAAGGATTGGCGGACACTGGCTGGTCCTTGCCGGTAGCAGTCGAATTACAGCGGTTGACGGAAAGGCTTATCCGTCAGTTCTTGGTGCCGCCCCAGGCGATCTTCATGGCCGGATTGTCGAAATCGACGATGCCGGCGACGGCAGCCGCGCCCGCACCGAAGAAGTCACCCTTCACCGCACCGGTGGCGTATACGACATTGCCTGGGATTACCCATTGGCCGGCGTTGGCCGCATCAAAATGACCGTTGGTGTCGAACGCGATCTGGCTGCCACTGCTGCCCAGACGGATCTGCGTTGCGCCGATCGACAGGTCACCGTGGAAGGTGCGGCTGCTGAAGTTGGCGGTCAGGCTGCCGGTCAGGTGGGTGTTGGCACCGTACTGGTGCAGACCGGTCAGTGTGTAGCCAACCGCAGTACCGGTGGCGGCGGTATACCCGGTCTTGTCACCGACGTAATAGACCTGACGGTTCTGGTAGGTGGGGCTGCCGGTATTGCCATTGGTCGACCATTCGCCGAACCAGACATCGCCGCTGCCAACTTTGACGAAGCTGAAACTACCCAAGCCAAAGTGTGCCGGGTCGTTCGGGTTGCCCGGGGTGCCGGGAGTGATCGGGTCGTGCAGGCGGTAGACGGTCATGCTCGGAGTCAGCGCGGTGGCGGCGCTGGAAGGCGTCAGGCCCTGGAAGTCGACCTTGGCGCCGCCGGCATAGCTGGAAATGCCCACGCCGGAGATGCCGGCGGTATGCGGGCCGAACGGTACCTGTGACGCACCGACCGTGATGTACGACGCACCGGTCCCCGTGGACTGGGTACCGACGATGTTGGCCGCCGCGGCGGTGCCCGCCACGGAAACCACGGTCAAGGCGACGGCGAGTTGGGAGATGCGCTTGTGCATTTTCATGATCATGTCTCTCTTGGTGTGATGAAGGAAAAAGCAGAACTGCAGTGAGGGTTCGGGTTGCGGTGGACTCCTTGTTGCTATGGGATGATCAGAAGCGCGCGGTCACGCTCAGCTTCAGCGTGCGGCCCGGGGCGGGTAGCAGCGAGCGGGTGGCCGGGTCGGCGTAGTAGCGATCGCTGAGGTTGGTGCCGATCAGTTCAAGTTGTACGGTGTCGTTGAGGCGGTAGCTGGCATAGGCATCGAACAGCCAGGTTGTATCCCAGGAAAACGGCACGTTGAACACGGCAAGGTTCTGGTTGGTGACCGCGGCAAATGCCTCCAGGTCACGGTTGGGTTTGCGGCGCTGGTAATAGACAACACGCGTGCCCAGCTCCAGCCGCTTGTCCAGGAAGCGCCCGCCCAGCGACCAATTGGCCGAGGTCTCCGGCGAGGCCTGGGTCAGCAGCCAACTGCCGATGAAGCCCTGATCGACGCAGGTGGGCGTGCCGGCGACATTGGGGTCGATGGTGATGGCGGTGTGCTCATCGCAGACCTCGTTCTTTAGCGTGTGCGCCACGGCGAGATCAGTGAAGAAGCGGCCGTTGTCATAGCGGCCCTGGAACTCCACGCCCTGCACGAGCTGTTTGTCGATGTTGCGGAACAGGAAGTTGTTATCGCGTTCGACCAGGTCGTCGGTGCGGCGGTGGTAGTAGCTGAGCTTGATGTCGGCGATCGTGTCATCGCCCAGCAGATGCCCAAGTTCCTGGATGTAGCCCAGCTCGTAGCTGTAGGTGTGTTCGGGCTTCAGGTCGCGGAACGGGCTGACGCTGGCACCGAAGGCGATCACGCTCTCGAACATATTGGGGTAGCGCAGTGCCTCGTTATAGCTGAGGTAGGCGCGGCTGTAGTCCGAGAACAGGCCGGTAACGGTAAGCGACGGGGCCCAGCCGCCATCACGACGCTTCTTCGCCACGGCGTACCTGGAAGCGATCGGGTTGGCGGTGTTGCCGATCCTGCAGTTCCCGCCCTCGAACAGATCGGCTACGCCGGCCAGCGTGCCGTTGCTGCAGGGGTTGTCTGCGCGGTGGAATCTACCTTCGGCGTCAGGGCGCCATTCGATGGTGTTCTCTTTGGCAGCATATTTGATGTTGGCGGCGACGTAGTCCGCTTCGCTTATCCCCGCCGGAATATTGAAGATCTGGCAGTAGAACGGCATCGCCGCGCAGATCTGGTAGCCGCTGCGTAGCTGCGCCTCTGCATTGCTGCGCTGCTCCGCAGACATGGTCCGGTAGCTGGCCTGATAGCCGGATACCGAGCCCAGGAACTTGTTTGGGTGGTCAGCGAGGAAATCGTCGTACGCCCAATACGAGGAGTAGCGGGCGCCAGCATTGATCTTGAGGAAATCTGCCGGACGCCATTCAAAGTTGAAGTTGGCGTTCCATTCCTCGCGGCGGCCGGCGCGCGGGAACATGCGCCAGGCTGCCGAGGGGCCGATGTACTCGTCATGCGAGCGCAGCTTCTCGTGCTGGAAGTCGCCGCCGACGGTCAGGTCCAGCGTATCGCTGAGGCGGAACAGGTTGCTCAGGGTCAGGCCGTTGCGGGTGTTGGTGGAATCATCCAGCGCGCCGTTCATGACGATCGGCTGGGTCACCGCATTCCAGTAATTCGGGTAGCTGCCTGCTGTGTTCGCGTTGCTGTCGGTATCGGTGCGCCACAGGTTGGCGTACAGGTCGATCCAGCGGCTGTCCTGCGGCTGCCACTTGTATTCCAGGTTATAGGCCTTGGAATCGATCCGGCTCAGTGACCACTGCGGCAGGCCGAGCGCGGTGCGGTTGATGCGTGACGGCATGATCTCGCCGTAGTGCGACAGCGTGTCGCGGTAGCCGAAGCGCAGCACCTGGTCGGGTGTCGGGTTCCAGGTGGCCTTGAACAGCCACGATTCCATCTGGCTGGAGGTATTGGTGACTTCGTCGCCAGGACGCAGGCGGTTGGCCATGGTGATGATGTAGTCGCCGGCACCGATGTTCTCCACCGGTTGCGAGTAGTAACCGGCGCCGCGCTTGCCGGCGAAGTAGTTGCCACGGTCGCGGTAGGCGTAGGCGCCGAACAGGCTGAGCGTGTCCGACTTCCAGCCCAGGGCCAGGCGATAGGCGTGGTCCTCACCATCGAAGACGTTGTAACCGCCGCCACCGGTGTGCGGTTGCACGCGCAGGGTCGGGTCGTTGGCTGGGCTGCCGGTGGCCAGTTCCGGCACGTCGCGGTGATTCATGCCGGTGTACAGCTTGCCCGGCAGGCGCGGAGCGACCGCATTGCTGCTGCCTTCGATCTTGAACTCGCCGCCGAACGATTCGCCTTCCGGCACCACGTCGTCAACGTCCAGTGTCTTGATCACCACGCCGCCGCCGATGCCGGTGGTGACGTTGCGGGTCAACGACGGGCCCTTGAAGATCTGCATGCCGCCGATCAGGTTGGGATCAACGTAGTTGCGGTTGCCGATGCCGTTGTAGCCGCGCCAGGCGGTAACCGCCTGTTCGGTACCATCGATGGTGACCGGCACGCGTCCAGGCCCCTGCACGCCACGGATGTTCACATCGAGCGCTCCACTGTTGCGGGCATCGCCACTGAACACGCCGGCGACGCCGTTGAGCAGGTCCGAGGGCGTTGCGCCCTTGTAGCGTTCGATTTCGGTGCGACCGAGATACGCTGTGGACAGGTCAAGATCGTAGACATCGTCCTGGCCACGCAGATCACGTTGTGCGCCGGTGGCCTCGATGCCTTGCTGGCCGGTCACGCTCAAGGTGCCGGTGACGATGGGGGTATTCGCGCCTGTGGCAGCGGCGCCGCTGCGTGTCACCACGGCGGTGCCGGGTTCGCGCCATTGCCAGGCCAGTCCGCTGCCGGCCAGCAGTTGATCCAGTGCCTGCGTTGCACTGAGTTGGCCCTTGATGGCTGCACCCTGCAGCCCGCCGACGTCGCTGGAAACAAACAGGATGCGCACGCCGCCTTGGTCCGCCAGGCGCGTCAATGCGCTGTCCAGGGGCTGTGCGGGGAGATCGAATGCGACGCTTTGGCTGGGGCCATTGGCGCTGCTGCTCTGCGCGGCGGCATATAGCGGTGCGTTGAGTGCCAGAGCAATGCTGACGGCGAGCAGGGCGGGCAGTCGCGAAGTACGACGAGGAGGGCTGGAAGGGCTCATGGATCCGACGGGCGATTAGGAAGAGGACGCCGGATGTACCGGCGTTGACTTTATGAGAATAAGTCTCATTCCTATAGACGGTTGCCGCGAGCGAAACTTGCAGCGTCAGCAGCAAAAAACTTCTTCGGGCTCTTCGTGTACCTGCGCGTCGCGGCTTATGCAGGGTTACAGCACTTGCCGGCGGCTCAGCGGATCAAGGTCAGCAGCGGCAGACGGATCAGCTCCGCCCCGGCCAGTGCGGCGATGTTGCGCAGCAGTGCATCGATGTCATCCAGTTCGAACACACCGGTGAGCTGCAATTGCTGCAATGGCTCGCCAATCACGACGATACGTCCCGGCACATAGCGCTGCAGCTCGCCTGCAATGGCAGCCACGCTCTGCTGGTTGAAGATCAGCTTGCCGCGTACCCAGGCAGTCATTGCGCCCGCATCGACGTTCTCGGCCTTGCCAAGTACATCGGCGCTGAAGGCAACGCGCTGGTTGGGGAGCATTTCGATACTGGCGCCGGCTCGGTTGCGTAGTTCGGCCAGGCCGGAGACTACGGTCAGGGTGCTGCGGCGTGGCTCGCGGTGCAAGGCAAAGCGACCGACGCTGCAATGGACGCTGCCATCGCGGCTTTCGATCACGAAGGGACGCTGCGGGTCGGGCGCGACGTCGAACAACAGTTCACCGGCGGCCACCGATACGGTGCGGCGCACGTTGGAAAACGTCTGCGAGAACGCGCTCTCGCTGTTGAGCCAGGCCGTCGATCCGTCGCCCAGCGACGCCTGCCGGCGCTGGCCGATGCGGGTGCTGTGGTCGGCGAAGACGCCACTGACCGGGCCCAACATGCCCGTACCGACCACGCCGGCCAGCGCTGCCGCCGACAACCCGCCGGCCAACACCGCGCGCCGGCTGATCCGTCGTGGCGCCGGCGTCAGCGCCTGTACCCAATGGCGGTGCTCGGCCGAAAGCGCGGTGTTACCAACGTCGTCGAGCAGCGCGAACGCCTGCCGCGCGGCCTCGGCATGCGCAGGGGAACGCTGGCACCAGCGCTCGAACGCGGCTCTATCGCCTGCAGACGGACGCGCACCCAGACGGACTACCCACTGGATGGATTCGTCGTTGAGCGCGTTGTTGCGGATTCGGAAGCGGTCGAACATCGTGGCGTGGCTGGGGGCTGCGCTGAGAGAGGGGTTGTCTACCTATAAGACGTTTCGCCAAGGCCGAAGTTGCAGTGGCCGCAGCGATCATCCTCCAGCTTCGCCCTCAGGATGGCCCCAGGCGATCGCGGCAATGCCGCAGCGCCTGCGCCAGGTATTTGGCCACCATGCTTTCCGATACCCCAAGACGGCGCGCGATCAGTGCATGCGACAGGCCGTCGACGCGGAACAGCAGCAAGGCCAGGCGGGCATTGGGTGGCAGCTCGCGCAAGGCAGCGTCGAGCTGTCGCAGACGGTCCTGGGCGATGGCGTTGCGCTCCGGGTTGGCGACAGGGTCAGCCTGCTGCGGATCGGGCTCGCCGCTGCCGCTAGCGCGCTGTTCGCGTCGCGCCACGTCGATGGCGAGGTTGCCGGCGACCCGGAAAATGAAAGCGCGCTGGTCGCGGATCTGCTCCTGCTGCTGGCGGCTGTCGGTTTCCAGCAGGCGCAGATAGGTTTCCTGCATGACCTCCTCGGCGCGGCTGCTGTCGCCAGTACGCCGCCGCAGGTGCCGCCTCAACTCGCTGTACAGGCCGAGGAAGGCATCAATCAGGCGCGAGCTGGGCGCAGTCATCAGTGCTGGCAGCCGACGGCGGCATGCAACTGTGAGATGCAGGCAGGCGTGGTGCGGGGCAGGGCAGGCGCATGGCGCTGCTGTTTCCGCCAGCATGGCCCAGGATTCGACAGCAGCGGCATGGGGATCTCTCCACGGCGCTCAGCGCCGGCACGGGGTAGTCGGCTGGCCGCTATGCTTGCTGACCGGCACATCATACTTTCATCGCCGACGGCATGTCAGTTGCGTGGTTGCTCTGGCAGTGTTCCAAACGGGCGCGCAGCAACCATGGTTGGAGCGTGGGTAAGCCTGCGCCAGGGTGGAGGAACTGCAACAGGCAACGCAGGCGTTGTCGGATGACTAATCGCAGGTGGCTGCGCCGAAGCCGCCATGCATCTGGCTGCGCACGTGCACAGCGGGCGGATCGGCTGCTGCTGGCGCAATGCCCGGCGAGCGACAGACGACAGCGCTGACGTCGCTCAGCCAATCCAGGCCTGGGCGGTCTCCTTCCACTGGCTTCTTCTGGCCCGCAACGCCCGACCCACGCGCGACTCGGTCCTGCGCTCAAGCACGCAGTCGATGTAGTCAGCGGCAAGCAGCAGGCCGTCGATATCGACGTTGCAGTTGGTTCCCAGCTCGGAGAACAGATAGGCAAGATCTTCCGTGGCGAGACTGCCCGCCGCACCCGGCGCATGGCTGTCACCGCCAAGCCCGGAGATGGCGCCGTCGAACGCACGCACGCCGTGCTCCAAAGCTTCGATGACATTGGCGATGGCCAGGCCGAAGGTGTCATGGAAATGTGCGGCCAAGCGGTGCATGGGCACTTCGGTGGCACAGGCGCGTAGCAGCACACCAACCGACGCCGGGGTGCCGCTGCCGGTGGTATCGCATAGGCTGATCTCGCGGCAGCCCATATCGTAGAACGCGCGGACAATGCGGGTAACCTCTGCAGTCGTCACCGCTCCACTGAACGGGCAATGGATTATCGTGGCCAGTGTGGCACGTACCTGGATACCATGGGCCAGGGCACGCTCGGTGATCTCATCGGCGCGGCGCAGGCTCTCGGTTATGTTGCAGTTGAGATTGGCACGGCAATACGCGTCCGATGCGGCCGATGCGATGGTGATATCACGGCAGCCGTTGGCGATGGCCATCTCCAACCCCTTCATGTCGGGAACCATCACCGAACGGATGCGATTGAGTGGCGGCGGCCCCAGTAGTTCGCACACCGCCGCGGTGTCGGCCATCTGCGGCACCCAGCGCGGCGAGGTGAACGAGCCCAGCTCGACTTCCTTGATGCCTGCCGATTCCAGCAATTCAATCAGGTTCACGCGGACGACGGCCGGCAGCACCTTGGCCTGGTTCTCAAGGCCCTTATGGGCGCCAACCTCGATGATGCGAACGCGATCTTCGTGCTGCTCGCCGTGGCTGTCCATCAGCGTCCCCGCAGCTTGTCGAGCACAGCGATCGCGAGATCACAGCGAACGCTCTGCTTGGATAGCAGGGCCTTCACTACTTGAGCGATTTCACTGCCGCGGGCGCCGACCAACAACGCCAGGTCATATGCATGTTGAGCCGGATTTCGCTGTGCGATTTCCGTGGCAGCGTGTGCATGCAAGCTGGCAAGACTCTGTGTCAATCCGATCGCGGCGACAGCAGGATTGAGCAGATCCGTGCTTGGGGCTGTGGCAGCAGCGGCAGTCTGCGTGGAGGTCATGCGCGTGGCTGCGCCTGCCTGATCCGCCAGCACCGGCAGGGAGATCCTTCCTGACAGATGTCCGTGGTGATCGCGGTACCAGATGGCCAGTGGTACACCATGGTCATCGTGCGCAATCCACGCGTTTCGGCTGCTATCAGCACTACCGCTTGCAGATGCAATAGCGCCAAGCATGGAATTCGCCGTTGCGAGAACATCTGCATTGCGTGCGCTGATCCGCTCCTTGCCAACGCAGGTGAAATTGTGGAGGTCGACGATGCGCCCAGTCATGGCCAGGCCAGGCGTGGCGGCAAGCGAGAGCCTTTCCGGGTCAAAAGTGACCTGTGCGCATAGCACCTGGCGATCGGCAATATCCCTGACCGACGCTCCACTCCTCGCGCCGTGGGTCAGCTGCTCTATCAGTGGCGCAAACTTCGCGATCAGGATATCGACGGCCCGGACATCGGTGCGGTCAGGAAGTTCGACAATCACTGCGATCTCGAGGTGCGATCCCATCGCGCTGCCATTGCACACCTGTGCATCAATATCCTTGCAGCCGCCGCCACCTGAGGTGAGCGTCGGATTCATTGTGTTGACGAGGCCGATCAGCTGGTTGCGTAGTTGCATCACGTGCAGGCGAGCGCTGTAGACATCGCGGATCGAGCCGAACTGGATGCATGCACGCACCAACGGGCCAGCGCCAAATACCCGGAATCCGCCTGTTGAGCGCGCCAGCTCGGTAATGCATTGAAGGCTGCGGACCTGTCCTGGAGGTAGATCCGGTATTGCCACACGCAGATTCCTGCCGTTTATCAGTAGCTCATCGACGAAGGTGATTGGTTGAAATGAGGAGATGTGTTGGCTGCAGGGGGCGGATGCGTCGATGCTCACAGATCGCGTTCCTGCAGATTCGTTCAGCCCAAGGAGATCGTTTGACTCGCGCAGCATGCTCGCTTCCACTGACACTGATCCGGAAGACATCGCGTGTACTGAGTGTGCATAAGTTGCGTTCAACGTTGCTTGCCCCGCTCGACCGACTTCTGTCGAGAATTGCGTAAATTCGCGAAACAATGTGCTCTGAAGAGCGCTGGCGAAAGGTACAGTTTTTTCCGACAGTAATTCTGTTGAAGCGTATCCGCCAATTCATATCAAAATGTCTATTTATGCTCTTTACAGGGTGCGTTGACGCGTAGATACAGTGAGCGCCCGAAGAAATTCGTATGGATTTTTATGCGCTCTGAACCACGGAAGATTTCACTAGCGGAAAAAGTTGCCATGGACATCGGTCGTCAGATCCTGGCCGGTGTTCTGAAGCCCGGAGACAAGCTGCCGTCGTTGCGCGAGTACGCACGATTGAATGGCTACTCGAAGAACACGGTGATCTCGGCGTTTGACCTGCTTGGTGAGCGAGCGCTGGTTGAGGCACAGCACGGCAAGGGCTTTTTTGTGCGCGGCGTCGAAGCGCCGCCAGAGCGCGATGTCGATGAAGAGCCGGTGGGCTACAGCAGGGTTATCGATACCTTGTGGATGATGCGCCAGCAAGCCATTCGCGAACCAGGGCGGTCACACCTCGCCGAAGGCTTTCCGCCTGTTGATTGGCTGACCTATATGCGACTTGATCGCTTCCATCGGCAGGTCGCGCGCAGCGGCACCGGCAGTTTGTTCCGCTACGGCAATCGCTATGGCTACCTGCCGTTGCGACAGCAATTGATCCGACGCTTGGCCATGCATGGCATGGAGCTTGGGCCGCGACAGTTGGTAACCACATTTGGTGCCAACCATGCGTTGGACCTGATCATCAGGCGCTACGTCGCGCCAGGCGATACGGTGTTGGTGGAGCAGCCTGGCTACTATCCGCTGTTCGGCAAACTGCAGTTGCAGGGCGCAAGATCGATAGCAATCACACGCCGTGTAGATGGTCCTGACCTGGCCGAGTTCGAAGCGGCGCTGCAGACCAGCAAGGCGCGCGTTTTCTTCATGCAGACCACCGCACACAACCCGACCGGCACCGATGTGTCGCCGGAAGTCGGCAAGCGCTTGCTGGAGTTGGCGGCAGCGCACAACGTGCTGATTGTCGAGAATGACGCGATGGCTGACTTCAAGCCAAACTCGGCGTTTCGTCTGTCCTCGTTGTCGCAGTTCAGGAATACGTTGTATGTGGGCAGCTTCTCGAAATCTGTTTCGGCAGCATTGCGCAGCGGCTTCATCGCCGGCGAGAACGCGCACATTGAAGAGCTGGCAGACCTGAAGATGCTGTTGCACATCGGCAGCAGCGAGTACGGCGAGCGCGTGCTTGAGGCGATCCTGCGCGAAGGCAACTTTCTGCGCCATGTCGGGCGTCTGCAGGATCGGGTGCGCGCTGCCACTGCTGAAGGTCTGGAAGTGTTGAACAGACTGGATGCCACGGTTTATGCGACGCCGGAGCAAAGCCTGTATCTATGGGCGCGTTTCGATGGCATCGATGATACCCGCTCGCTGACTGCACGCTTGCTGTCGCGCGGCGTTGTGCTGGCGCCGGGTGCGTTCTTCAATATTGACTCGGAGCAGGTGTCGCCGTGGACGCGTTTGAACGTTGCCTATTTGAATGACAGCGTTTTCATCGACAGCCTCCGCGAGGAGGTGGATCAGGCAGCGGCGCTGGCCTGAAGGCGGCACGACCAACTGGGAGCTTCCGCTAGCGGAGCACCCAGCACGGTCATGCGTTGTCAAATCTCAATGCCAGTCCGAAAGCGAAATTTTCAACTCGGCGTTGAAGCCCTTGGCTGACTGCAGCGGTATTGCGAAGATGTTCGGTGTCTGCTGGTTGATGCCGATGGCCTTGGTGCGGGCGGTATCCAGCTCGGCCTCATTCTTGGGGCCTCCTGCCCATTGGTCGTCACCCCAGACATAACGCAGGCGCCAACCACCTGCGTCGTCGGGCTTTGCGAAGACCACCAGCGTGTTGCGGAACAGGTACTCGCCGGGAATGTGGTTTTTCAGGAACAGTGCGCCATCCACCTGGTAGCCGGCGTTGCTGACAGCCAGGTCGATGGAGAAGGCGATTTCGCTGCCGGCCAGGATCTTGCTGCTGTCCAGGAACACCGAGAACAGCACGGTCGAACGTTTGTCCTTCAGCATATTGCCCTGCGCGTCGAAGATGTCACCGTACTCGCGGCGGATGGCGCATTGGTTGGCTTGGGTGCGCGAAGTCAGTTCATAGGTGTAAGCGCCGCGCGGAGCAACGGTGGCCTCGATGTAATACGAGGATTCAATCTTCTTGCCGCGCTTGCGCGCAGCTTCGATCTCGGGCGGGAAGGGCAGTGCGCTGATGTCGAGCTGGGCGGTGGCGCAGGTGTCGCCGAACAGGAAGCGCACCAGATTCTGGTAACCCTCCTCGGAGTTGACGATGCCGAAGTAGCCGCTATGGCTGCGGTTGACGAAGGCCCGTGGCGAGCCCTCGACGTAGGCGTTGGCGATACGCACCAGCCCATCGCTTAGTGCGCCGACCGCGAACGACGATAGTCCATGCGCAGCAGCGTAATCGCGGGCGTTGGTGCCGATCAGGCAGAACAGCCGCTCCGGAGGGAAGCCTGAGTTGCCAAGCGTGTTGACCTTGTCGCTGGGCACCTTCAGATACTTGCCCATGTTGCTGCGGTTGAAGTTGTTCATGTCGTTGATCGACAGCAGATTCGGCAGGTTGATGCCGCCGACTTCGATGCCGTTGTGCGGTGTGGCATAGGTGAAGGCCTTGTCCACCATTGCCCGCACTTCGGCGCTGGCTACGTCAGGGTTCTGCAGCAGGCAGCGGCAAATCAGCCCGCCCATCGAGTGGGCGACCAGATAGACGCGGAACTCCTTGCGCATGGCGGCGTTGTTGCCGCAGATGCTGTCGCGCAGCTGTTCGATGCGCTTGCCCAGTGCGGCGGCGGCATCGGGGATCGACGGCGTTTTGCCATCGCCAAAGGCCGGATCGGCGGGGTCATAGTAGCGATGGATGACGATGCAGCGTGGCGAGATGCGGTCGCGACGCTCGGCGCCAAACTCGTAGACATCGCGGTAGTTGTAGTCCTTCATCAAGCGCACCAGCGGTGACTCGAACACGAACTTGACGATGCTGCCGTCCTGCGCCTGGCGCATCTTGGTGGAGCCGGCCTCGAAACCCATGAACGGCGTGGAGGTGGTTTCGACGATCTCATCGCGGGTCATCGCGTAGCCGCGCACGTAGATGATCGGGAAGTAGGGGCGTTCGATACGTTCCATGGCCGGTCTCTGCGGGGGCTGCTGGCGATGGTGAACGGATTTTTGGGATTTGTCTTGAATGTGATGCTTTGGAAGCTTACCTCTCCCCAACCCTCCCCTTGGCTGCGCCAAAGGGAGGGGGCCGAGCTCTGCCCCCTCCCTTGCGCATAGCGCAGGGGAGGGCTGGGGAAGGGTAAAGCCTTTGCCGTTGCAGTCGCTCCGGCAAGCCCCCAAGCCCACAACAACCTACTCCTCACCCCCAACCCCACCCCGATCCAACTGCCGATAGCCAATTGCCTCGGTCAGATGCCCCCGTTGGATCGCAGCCTCTCCGGCAAGATCAGCAATCGTCCGTGCCACCCGCAAGATCCGATGCATCGACCTTGCCGACAGCTGCAGTCGCTCCATTGCCTGCTCGAGCAGGTCACTGTCCGCAGTGGACAGCACGCAGTCCCGCACCGTCTCCGCCTGCCCGAGATGTGCATTGGCCTTGCCGGCTCGCTCAAGCTGCCGAGCGCGTGCCCGCATTACCCGCGCACGCACCTCGGCGCTGCTTTCACCCGTAGTTGCATCTCCGCGCAATTCACTCGGCGCCAGCCGCGACACCTGCAGATGCAGATCGATGCGGTCCAGAAGCGGCCCGGAAATACGTGCGCGGTAGCGACGGATGTTTTCGGCCGAACACCGGCAACGGCCACTGCTGTCACCGGCCCAGCCGCAGGGACAAGGGTTCATGGCAGCAACCAATTGAAAGCGCGCCGGGAACTCCATGCTGCGCGCAGCCCGGGAGACGGTGACAGTGCCGGACTCCAGTGGCTCGCGCAGCACTTCCAAGGCATGTCGACTCCATTCCGGTAGTTCATCGAGAAATAGAACGCCGTTGTGCGCGAGGGAGATTTCGCCGGGGCGCGGATGCGAACCGCTGACATTTCCAGAAGTCTTCGCGACCATCGGGCCAAGGAGGCCCGAAATGACGCCAGAGACCGCACATCAGTTGAAGCGACTTCAAACCTTACTGGCTGCGACTTCTTATAGTTTTCCAGCAGAAGATGCGAAAGGCTTCCCAAACTTGCTCCCAGCCGCCAGAAAGATAGGTTTAGGCCGCCGGTCGCTGACCGGAATGATGACGTCCGGCGCGAAGGTAGAGGGTCCCGGCCCCTTCGAATCCGCCTTGGAGCGGGACTACTTCGTCCTCCTCGAGTTCGACCAGCAGGTCTCGGTCTGGCATCCCCAGCCCGCCGAAGTGACCGGGCCCGCTGCTGGCCGGTTGGGAAACCAGAAGTACTACCCGGACGTCCTGGTTGAACGGATTGAGACCGTGAACGGCGAGCCGACCCAGCGGGCGGAGCTGTGCGAGATCAAGTATCGGGAGGAAATCTTCCGGAAATGGGTCACCCTCAAGCCCAAGTTCAAAGCCTGCCGCCGCTACGCCCGCCAGCGGGGCTGGCGGTTCCGGATTCTCACCGAGGTTGAGATTCGGACCCCGCGGCTGGCCAATGCCAAGTTCCTTCTCCCTTACTCGCGTCGGGATACCGACTGGATCCTGGAGCACCAGGTGATGGAGTCGGTCCGCGCCTTGGGCGAAACGACCATTCACCAGTACATGGCCTCGCTGCCAGGCAGCCAGTGGGACAAGGCAGCGGTACTGCCGGTTGTGTACTACCTGATCTGCAGGGGTGAGATCGTGGCCAACCTGGATCAGCCACTGACGCCACAGTCTCCGATCCGTGCCGTCGACTAGTAGCTCGACGGTGCCAGAGAATCCGCTGGCTATCGGCGGAGTCTTCGTCCTTCGTGGCGAAACCTACCTGGTCGACAGTTATCTCGACCTGACCCATCTCATCGCGCGTCGAGAAAGCGACGGCCAGAAGGTGCGGCTGATCATTGCCGACATCCTAGATGCTATTGCCACTCCCCAATCGACCTCAACCCCTGACGAGGAAACAGCGTCTTCGAGCGGCACGGAAACCCTGTCAAAAGAAGACTGGGATATCGCGGTAGCGCGAAGCGAGAAGCTCAAGACGCTGGTGGAGGCAAAGCGGCCATCAAAGAAACTGGCCGCCGAGGTGGCCACGTTCTTCGGCGTGCATGTCAGCACCATCTATCGCTGGCTCAAGCGGGAGCAGCAGAAAGGCATTGCAGCGCTGGCGCCGCTACACCCCAGCGGTGGGCGTGGCAGATCGCGGCTAAACGACATCCTTGACGATGTCATCTGGGCGGCCATCGAAGAACACTACCTGACCGACAAGAAAATGCGGATCTCGAAGGTCATGACGATTCTGGGGCCCAAGTGCCGCCGCGCGAATCTGAAAGTACCGCATGCCAATACCGTCAGGCTTCGCGTGTCCTGGCTCTCTGACAAGACAAAGGATGAAGCCCGCGACGGAGAGCGCGGCCGCAAGCGGCACCGGCCCGTGCCGGGCTCTTACAAGGAAGCTACCCACCCGAACTCTGTCTGGCAGATCGATCACACGCCCCTGGATCTGTGCATCGTCGATGATGTCTATCGTCGCAACATCGGCCGGGCGTGGCTGACCCTGGTCATCGACGTCTACAGTCGCTGCGTCGTGGGCTTCTACCTCTCGCTAGACAAGCCCAACGCGACCTCCGTTGGCATGGCCCTGGTCCACGCCATCCTGCCCAAGGAAGGCTGGCTGGCGGCGCATGGCATCGACGTCAAATGGCCCAACTGGGGCAAGCCGATCAAGGTTCACGCTGACAACGACAAGACATTCCGATGCGACATGGTCACTCGGGCGGCGATGGCGCAGAAGTTTGACCTGGAGTGGCGGCCAGTCAAGACGCCGCACTGGGGTGGACACATCGAGCGGCTCCTTGGCACGCTCAATCAGGAAATCCACACCATCAACGGGACGACCTTCTCAAACCCTACCCAGCGAGGCGACTACAAATCGCACGAAGAAGCCGAGTTCACCTTCTCCGACTCAGAAACCTATGTCACCAAGTATCTGTGCGGCGTGTATCACCAAAGCAAGCATGACGGTATCGGCCGCCCGCCGATCCGGATGTACGAGTCCGGAATTCTTGGCGATGCTCACACCCTAGGTACGGGCCTGCAAGCGCCGATCAAGGATCCGATGCGACTGCGGCTGGACTTTCTCCCATTCAAGGAAGTGACCGTCCAAGCCTATGGCGTCACCTGGGACACCATCACCTACTACGACCCGAGCATCGATCATTGGATTCATGCCCGGGATCCGGAGACAGGCAGGAAGCGGCGATTCACTGTTCGGCGGGACCCCCGGGATCTGAGTTCGATCTGGTTTCTGGACCCCGACCGCGACGTCTATCTAAAAATTCCGTACCGGCGCATGGAGCACCCTTCGCTCAACCTGTGGGAGCTGCGAGAGGTCAGAGCGCACCTGCGAGCCCAAGGCAAGGAAGAGGTTGATGAGGACCTCGTGTTTGATACCTACGAGGAGCTCCAGCGGATAAAGAATAATGCGAGCGATGAGACCAAGGAGGCCCGTAAGCGTGATCAGAAGAAGCGAACCTACGAAAAGAAAAAAGCCGCTGAAGCCGCTCAAGTAGGCGCTGCCACCCCCGCCAGCCAGCAAGCGCCGCCCAGCAGGCCCGCCAACACGAACGGCCTGCTGGAGGACGACGAGGAGATTTCTTCCTTCGAGGTGGTGCGCGGTGGCTGAGGACCATCTGAGCGCCGAAACACGCGCGATGCTGGGCCGGCAGGCCGCCGAGCGCTTGGCTTGGTTTCAGACCGAGTTCTGGATCAAGTACCCGGCGTCCGATGCCATCCTGGCGCTATTGGAAGCGCTGGTGAACAAGCCGCGACGGGCGCGCATGCCGGGGTATCTGGTCACCTCGGAATCGAACAACGGCAAAACCTCGATTGCTATGCGATTTGCCGGCCTCCACCCGCCGGTCTTCTCCGAAGCCGATAACAAGATGCAAATGCCAGTGATGCTACTGGAGGTCGTTCCTACGCCGACCGAGGCAGCGATCATCGAGCGCATTCTCTCGATATTGGGGATTCCCTACCGGCTCACCGATCCCGTGCCCGACAAGCGCGAGGCCGCCATCGTCGCGATGCGTAACGCCGGCCTGCAGTTGTTGATGCTGGATGAGCTTCAGAAGATTCTTGGCGCCCGGCTCGAGCAGCGCAGAGCCGTGATGGATGCATTGCGGTACATCGCCAACCAGGTTCCCGTGCCCGTAGTGGCCTTCAGCACACCCCGCGGCACCGGGGGTTTGGCATCGTCGGACGAAATGATCAATCGACTTCGGCCGCTCACATTGCCCACGTGGAAGCTGGATGCTGACTTTCAGCGACTGCTGCTCTCTTTCGAGGAGCACATGCCGCTGCCTGAGCGTTCGGGGCTGGGGAAGAAAGCCATGGCGGCCCTGATCCACACTTTGTCCGAGGGCCTCGTGGGCGAAGTCTACGACTTGCTCGAGCTGGCGCTCAGTGTGGCGATCGCCTCAGACGCCCCGCGGATTGACGAGACCCTGCTCCGAGGCCTGGCCTGGACGCCCCCGTCAGACCGAAAACGCTTGGCCCGCGCCGCGACGCCGTGAGAGTCCGCGGCAATCGCTGGCCCAGCGTTCCGCCACCTCAACCCGACGAACTCATGTCGTCCTGGCTCCATCGGCTGGCCCGATCCAATGGCCGCTCGGACCACACGCTGTGCTCAATGATGTTCGGGGCAGTCCCGTTGCTGAACCGCGACCTCGATCTGACCATGCCCGTTGCATTGCTACCCGTGCTCTCGAAATGGACGGGCATTTCCGAGTACCGGTTGTCGGAACTCCTGTTGACGACGATCCAGGGCAAGGTCACCGGCGAAAGCCGGACCGGGACAGTCTGTCGATGGGTGCTTCCCCTGGGTGTTTACCACCGGGTACGCCGGCACCATGGACTTCAATACTGTCCGCAATGCTTGGCGGAGCCCATCGCATACGCTCGAAAGCAGTGGCGCTACGCGTTCGTGACCGAGTGCCTGGAGCATGAGCGCCCTCTTCTGGACCGGTGCCCAATGTGCGCGTCTCCCTTCATGTTTCACCGGATGCACCCGGATCGCGGGCAACGGTGGGGCTGCGCGACGTGCGGCGAGACCCTGAACAAGCCAGATGCCAGTGTCGGGTCAAAATGCCTACTGCGACGACAGCAGGCGCGACTCGTGGCAGCGGCCGGCAGAGGCGGAGCACGGATGAACTGCCGCTGGGTCAGTTCGCTGACGCTGTTCAACGGGTACCGGTTCCTCGCGCACACGCTCACGTCATCGCGCTTGAAGCACCTGGCGAACACCGCAATCATCGACCGGGCCGGGACGTTACGTTTCTCTGGGACGCACACAGAGTTCGAGCGTATGGGGATCGAACTGCGGCGGCCGATTCTGCTCGCACTAGCAACGTGGATGACCGATTGGCCGGATCGCTTCCTGAAAGACGTGCGGTCGTCTTGTTCCAGCCGGTCAGTACTGATGGGGGATCGGCGGCACATCCCATTCTGGATCCAGCAAGTGCTTGATACCCTGCCCACGGCCCAGCCCCACCGACTGACATCACAGGAAGTTCAAAGCTGCGCGCGGTGGCTCCGAGCCGGCGGCCAGGCCATCAGCTTTGATGGGCTGTGCCGGGCCCTCTCACTTTCCACCTGGGAACGAATGCTTCCCGCGAACAGGGTGCTCTTGGGAGAGGGCGTGTCCGGGCTGGACTGAGCGTTGATGTGGCCGGCGCCGTAAATCATCCGTAGCCTCATCGCGAAAGAGTGAAGTCTAGCCGCGCCAAGGCCTATCCCCAGCCGCGCTGGGTGTCCAGGTACTGGCGGACGACGTAGAGGTCGGCAACCTGGCCCCCAATCATTCGATCCAGAGCACTGCTTCCTGCGAACAACGGGGCCGCATTCGCGCGCTTGATCCATCCGTCCGCCTGCGTCGGGGTCGCAAAGAGAATGTGCAGGGCTCGGTAGATGCCGAGAACATAACTGGTGCGCTCAAGGACATCATTGGTGAGCGCTCCGGTGCGAGTCCGCTTCCATCGGTAGTAGGTTGAACGTGCCGGGCGGCCCAGAAGAACGCGGGCCTCTTCAGAAGTGAGGCCCCATTTCCCGCAGATATTGAAGAACGCGGTGAGGCCGGGTCTGGAAAGGTCGGGCCTTGTCTGCAGGGGCTGATGGGTTTGAGGCTTCATGAAAAGTCCTCGCTGGATCTTTGATGGCGACCAGAGCCGCCGCAGCTTCGGGTGAAGGTCGGGGCCGCCCACCAATAGTCTAGCCGAGCGGCCCAGCGGGCAAGACTCCGGTCATTTAGCACCCGCGTGGGTGATCAGATGCCGCCGGCCCGTCGTTCACAAGCGACCGGCGCCCGCAGCTAGCCCAGATGGATGTCAGCTTCGCCGAGCACGTCCACGAAGAGCGTCAGCATGCCGCCTGGCTCATCGTTCTCGAAAGCAGGCTCTCTTGGCCGTTTGGGCTCGCTGGGTGCTCGCGGGATCCACTGTTCGGCAACGCGGTGGTGGAATTCAATTAGGTCTTCAATAGAAGAACCTGGACGCTGACCGAAGCCAGCAGTGGCTGCTGCCCAATCCCAGCCATGCTGCCCAAAGGTATATCGGGAGCTTGGCGACGGCATGGCGGTAAGGAGCGCCTTATGTAAGTACCAATTCTGCAGAACCTGACTCAACTGCAACAGAGAACCGAGAGGGTTCGAGTTCGTGGCTGCATGGCCAATAGCTTTACCTTGAGCCCCGGCGATCAGTTCGTCATAAAGGGCAGACCACTCTGGAAATGTATCCGGATCAATAGGTGCGCCTGGAACGAAATGAGGCCACGAGGTGCCGGGAAGCATTGGACTTGTCCACGGGTGAGGCGCGCATTTGATGATCGCGCTGAGACATTCGGTGTAAGAGCTGAGGCTGATTTGGGGCGAAGAATTGATCGTTTGCCACTTTTTTGCCCAGGCTCCAAGCGGCGGGTTTGATCCAGGCCAGCGAGGAGCGATAGGCGAATACGTTTGAGAATTGGCCGACCAATGCTTTGCGGAATCCGCACGGAAGTCCATGAATGTCCACGGCGTGCTAACAGCAATCGGCCACTGAGGGCTAATGGCCGTGCAGCCACTGGGGGGGAAGTCGTTTTTTAGCCGGAATGCCCCTTTAACTCCATTGAGCGAAAACATGGGCATACGATGCAAGAGGTCGAGCTCGAAGGGGGTGCTCGATCCAGTATAGGTATCGAGTAGCTTGCTTGTTCGTTTGCCCTGAATGAGCCACATCCAGCTGACCACTTTGCGTTGGTGCCGCCTTCTGACAATGACCGCAAGGTCCGCCAACTCTCGCTTGTCTACCCGATTGCCGCCTTGGGACCAAGACACCCAGGCGTGCTTATCCAGCCAAATAGATGTCAAGTGAATGGCTCGCCCCGTCGCTGAGCTGAGTTCACGGGCCAGATATCGCAGCGCATTGCCCTGATGCATGCCTCGAAGAAAGTCGAGCTCCCAAGCAACGCCACGGCCGAGGCTGCTGGCAACTTTAGAGCCGTATCTCCAGAGTCTCTTGTCAGTTGAAAAGGCCATTGTTCAACCCCTCATTGCAATGGTGGTGATGTCTAGGTGACGCCATTTCGGATCCAGCCCCATGAGGGCAGCGGCGACGACCCATCCGCATCGGACGCAATCACCTGCTAAGTCACGTCATCAACCCAGATGACCTGATTGACCAAGTCCCCGCTGGCGTCGAGTCCCAAGATCAGATGGGCCGTGTGCAGGTAACCTAGCTCCCGTCGAAAGGCGAGTAACTTCTGCCGGTCGTATTCCAAGCTGCCGCCAGGCTTTTTCATTTCTATGGCCAGGAGGTTGCGCGCATCCGAGTTCCGTTCGTGAACAATGATGTCTGGGAAGACGGTAGTGGCCCGGACCTCTCGGTCAAAGGCGTCCCGTGGCGGCAAGTAGAGTCGTTTGGGGTCACCAAAGTGGCGGTTGTACTCGCAGTCGATACTGAGCGGCGGCGGGACAAGCTCCGGATCGTGCATGTAGTGGGCAATCCGACAGGAGAGCGCCCGCTCGGTCACATCGAGCTCGAGCAATAGGCGGTCAAAGCGGATGACCTGGTCGACCGCCTGAGTTAGAAGCTTCTCCGCCTCTTCGCGCTGCATGTACTCCGCCTCCTCGGTATGCCGCCTAGTCTGCGGAAGACATCAATGGTCGTACTGGGCGCGGAGCGTCCGGCCGATGTGCTCCATCATCGGGGTCGCTTGGCGCATGTTGAGTTCGAACAGCGTTACCGCCTCGGCCTCCGAGTCGACCAGGGAGACCTGTGTCAGCTGCCCGCAGAAACCATCCAGAGCCACACGCAACGCATCGTCTGCGACCCGCTCCTTGAGGATCATGGCCCATCGACGCGCCAGTCGATTCTCCTCGGAGAGCGTCTCGCCAACGGAGTTCTTGCCCCAAATACCCGAGCTTCGGAAAGCGTGGCGATCCTCTAGGTGGCAGCGAGTCTCCAAACGAAGCAAGTCACTTAGCGCTTCTTGTAGCGCAAGCAACGTCTCCCGCTGGAACGCCCGGCCCTGGTCCCGCCGACTGGCCTGATCGTCCGCAGCCTGCAGGGACGCTGCATGGCGGGTGGCGATGTACGCGGTCACCACGCTCGCGGCCGCACCCACCACCGTACCGATCAGGGCGCCGATCGCCCCCCAGGTTGCCGGTTCCATGATTTCCCCTGTGCCCTGATTCGCTAAGCAAAAAGACGAACAAATAGTGCTAGTACCCGAGGCTACCTCAGTACGTTCTGGAGAATCCACCGCCCCCGAGAGTGGCGGTGCAGCGCCTTTCGCACATGCACCGGATGGAACGTGGAGCCGGACCGGTGCTTGCGCGTGCTCCGGCTATCCGGGGTTGCCTGGGCATTGTCTTCTCGTTGCTACGTGCAGGCGCTAGTACTTAAATGCGAACACGACCTTTGTCAGGTCTTCCTCTTCGAACGTTTCGAAGTTCTCCCCTCTGGTCTGAGACAAGCCGATGGAGAAACTAGAGTCTGGAATTGCGTATGTCAGATCCATCGAGAGCCGGCCGGGGTTCTCCAAATCCCCAGAGAGAATGCGCATGTAGCGATAGCCGATCGAGAACGACAATGGCGCGAGCGGCTTGACCCCGGGAAGAGAGAAACGAAGGGTCAGCTCTCCACCGATGCCGGCGTAGTTGTCATCGACTAGGGACTGAAAGTCAGTGTTGCTACCTGCGTCTTGGACGCGTCCATACTCGGCAAAGAGTCCGGCGCGACAGTCAAAGTCAAGCGGTCCGGCAGTGCGGGTTGCGCCGCAGACCGCCTTGGCGCCGCTCGGAAGGTAAGCAAGGTCGACCAATCCCACCCGAGCTCGCAGGATCGTCGAGTCCTTCGCCCTATCGTCAGTCTGGTAGGCGACCGCGGTGAAGGTGCCATAGGCACCTTGGCCGTCCTCGTCACCGAAGGACCTGCGATACATCAGCCCAGGACTAAGCGCCCGGATATCCTTACTATCGTCGTCGTCACCTGGTGCTTGTGTCTCGGATGTGCTCGCGAGGTAGTGCAAGAAAAGAAAGGCGGCGTCGTTCGGTCCCAACTGCGTCCCCACACCGACCACGGCTTCAGCGGTGAGAACCGATGATCCTTTGACGTCGTCGTCAGTGAACGACAGATTGGCCCCGGACGCCTTCTTGAATGCTTCAACGTCCCTCTCACTTCCGGCGGGAGCCCGAACCACGGCTAGGTCGTCTATCTTTCCTCTCAGGGCCACAATTACCCGGCCGTCAGACGGCTCGGCAGGGGGTTTGGGGGGCGCAGCGGTGCCATCTCGAAAGACGCAAAGGATCCGGAGGGGTGCCTCACTACCTCCCAAGACAGGAGCGAACAGCCTGCGTAGCGCGGCGTCTCTAGCATCTGGCGTGTTGATGGACGCCAGTGGAGTAGCTGGGTCCAGTCGGTACTTCGATTTCTTCGGATTCTCGGCGAGCCAAGCCAAATGCTCGGCCAAGTCGTATCGGATGCTTTGGATCGCCGATTGCTGGGCAGTTGTGAGTCCGAGACCATCCACGTCGCCCGCCTCGACACGGCCCCAGTGCAGCACCCATCTCATTGCCAACACATCCGCAGGCATTGGGGCAGTTTGGCCTTGGTCATCAGGAAGGCGAGGTAGCGCTGCGAAGTTGAGCTGGTATGCCAGGCCGACCTGGCCGAAGAGCGGCGCAACCTTGGTGCTCCCCTCTTTGTCGCAGAAGTAGGCTTGATTGGCTTCAGAGAAAACGGCTGTCAGTTCAGGGCTGGGCAAACTGGCTTCGGCATACACATGGAGCGGAACGATACAGAGAGCAACTGCCATGACGAACGTCTGGAGTCGGGTAATCCGAGTCATGTCACACCCCGTACTTGTCTTTCAGTGCAATTCGCTTCGTGAGCTGGTGCCGCAGGCTTCGAAGATCCTTTCGATAGGTTTCATCTACCAATGGCGTGTCCACAACCAAGCCAGAGAATGGCGGCTCCTTGGGAAGGTGGTCGTGAACCAGACCATTGAGATAGCCATGCCAAACAGACCACGACACACCCATCCCACCCTTACGCAACGGCTTGCTTGGCGTGGTCGAAAACGAGAATGGTTTTCCGACGCGTTCCGCATACATGAGTTTGATTGCAATCCCGACGGCTTCCTCGATCTTCGCGATTTTCATTCTGACTCCCCTGTATTGGGCTTGGGTTCGGCGCTACTTGCAACGGTTGGGCCCCACATACGAAGTTGTGATGCCGCCATCGCTACCGAAGAGGATGTCAATGTCATCGTCCTTCGACCCATCCCCACATGCCGGCACGGACGTCTCGGCCCATTCCCCCTCCTCGGCGTCGCTCGCGCTGTTGCTGCCCCGATCGGTCCGAAGGAGATGCGCTTCCGGGATTCCCGCCGCAAGAAAGCGAGCAACGGTTTCCCGATGGGGGTGTCCGTGCCCGCCTCCCGAAGAGAAGATGACAAACTCTGGCGCGACCGCGGTGATGAAGCACTTCGCGCTACCGTTGTTGCCTCCGTGATGGGAAGCAATCAGGACGTCGGCGCTCAGCAGATCCTCTTCCACGTTCTCGACGGCCCATCCCTCTGAGCCTGTGCACGTTTCGTCGTCTGACCCACGCAACGGCCGGCCAATAGCGTCACCTGTCACCAGGATCGATCTGCCGCCGTGCGAGATCCGAACCATGATGGAGACAGCATTGGAGATCTCTGAAGGGCTCATTTGCCCCACGTCCGGGAACTCGTGCCAACCCGCCAGGAAGGTGATCTCCACTTCGCCAAGCTCAAACACCTGGCCAGATGCGAGCGGCGTTGTTTTCAGGTTGAGGACGGATGACTGATCCTCTGCGACCTCGCCGATTGCCTCCCGTGCATTGAAGAAGGTGGTGCATCCGGAGGCGCCGACGTGCGTGCAGTGCGGCGGCGTGTAGCCAGTCCACAGTAGTGTGCCTACTTCCCTCGATTCTAAGATGAGTGGCAGGTTACCAAGGTGGTCTCCATCGCTGTGGGTAAGCACCACCATGGACAGACCCATGTCCGGCAGGAGCTTGTCCACCCCGTCGGCACAGGCGGTTCCGTTCCAGTGACCCGCGTCGACGAGAAACGTGTATCCCTCCGCCGTAAGGCCGACGACGCAAAGACCCTGACCGACATCGACAACCCGCACGTGGAGATCGGGAGGATCTACCGCTTGCAGGCGACCAAGGTATCGGCTGTTGCGCTCCTCAACTTCCAAGCGGCGCACGACGGCAGGGGGTGCCCGTTGGACATCACCATCCCCTTCGAGCCCCCTTATGACGACTACGTTCCGCGTGGGCTCAATTGACCCGACTTCATCTGGACGCACGGGTTGGGTGGCCGAGCAGGCGGAGAGAAATAGCCCCGCCGACAAGGCGCAGCAAAGCAAAAACCTCATGGCGACTCTCCCCAAGTAGCTCGCTAGCACTGCCAACTACTGCCAACGGCGACCGGCCTCACGGGCGGACACGCCGGAGTGGCAAACTGGGGTCGGTCGTGGACATTCGGATTGGAAAGGCATAGCCAACCTGCCTGAAGGGGCATAGCGCCAGGCTATGGCATGCGCATCGTTCCTGGGCCGCGACGCGCCATCAGCTCGACGATCCAATCGATGAACACGCGCAGCTTCAGGCTTACGTGCCGGTTCGGTGGAAAGGCCAAGTAGAGGGGCATCGGATCGAGCTGCCAGTCTTCGAACAGCGGAACCAACTCTCCGCGGGCCAGGGGAGCGCTCGCCATGTACGTCGGCAACCACAGTACCCCCAGCCCCGCCACGCCGGCGGCGAGGTAGGCGTTGCCATCATCCACCGTAAGCACCAGGCGGCCGCGCACCTGCAGGCGCTCATCGCCCCGGTGCAGCGTGTGGGCCAGCGGAGTGCCGGCCCGCGAGCCGCGGTAGCCGATAACGACATGCTGGCCGTCGTCCAAGGCCTGCGGGGAAGCTGGCGTGCCGGCCCGGGCCAGGTAGGCGGGCGCTGCGTAGACACCCAACGGTAGGTCTGCGACATGGCGGGCGCGCAGCGACAGCTCGGTGAGTTCGCCACCACGCAGGACGCAGTCCACGTTCTCATCGATCAGGTCCACCTTGCGGTCGCTGGCGCCAAGGTCGAGCTGGATGTCAGGGTAGCGCGCGTGGAAGTCGGGTAGGGCCGGCACCAGCACCAGGCTGGCGAACGGCGCCGGCACGTCCACGCGTAGTCGTCCACGCGGCACGGCGGATTCCGCAGAGAGGCTGGTCTCGGCATCGTCGAAGTCGGCTAGTAGGCGTACGACTCGCTCGTAGTACGCGGCTCCATCGGCGGTTACGTTGACCTTTCGCGTGGTGCGGTGGAGCAGTTTCACGCGCAGGCGCGTCTCCAATTGCTGGATCAATTGGGTCACGCGGGTCTTGTTCGTCTGCAGTGTTTCGGCCGCCTTGGTGAAGCTGCCGGTCTCCACCACGCGGGCGAAGGCCTGCATCGCATCTATTCGGTCCATGCGCGGCTCCGGGTAATGGCGGGATTGTTCTGATTCTACAAACAGTGATGCCGGCTTTGGCTCGTTTATCCGGTCGCTACGAGCGCCTAGAGTGACCGCTACGTACCCGCAATCCCTCTCCCACCACAGGACAACTCCCGATGACCACACGTGAAGCCGTGTTTCCGGCCGGCCGGAATGAGCTTTTCATCCAGCATTCTTACTCCGCCGCCATCCGATCGGGCGATTTCCTCTTCGTTTCGGGCCATGTGGGTAGCCACAGCGATGGTTCGCCCGAGCCCGACTTCGAGGCGCAGGTGCGATTGGCATTCGCCAACCTTCAGGCGACCCTGAAAGCCGGCGGTTGCACCCTGGATGACATCGTTGATGTGACCACCTTCCACACCAACCCCGAAAAGCAGTTCGACACGGTCCTTGCTGTGAAGAACGAAGTCTTCTCGGCCCCGCCCTATCCGACTTGGACCGCCCTCGGCGTCAATTGGCTCGCGGGTTTCGATTTCGAGATCAAGGTCATTGCCCGCATTGGAGCGGCCTGAGCCGCGTGGTCGGTGTCGACCCGAAGCAGGTAGCTTGGCGGTCAGGGCAACGATCCACAAGGAGCTGGTGCTCGCCGCGATCTCGATGGCGGCGGGCACCTCAATCCCCGCAGAATGTTGATACACGCGGATTTGAGTCCTATCCCACGGCTGGCGGGTAGTTCTCATGCACTGCGAGCATCGACGCCATGACGCCTATGCACATGGATCATCAATCAGTGCCATTCGTAGTTGGATGCGAACTGGGCAAACTGCTTTAGCTCGACGGGTGTAGCGGATCCTGTGGCCATCGCCATGACGAGATCATGCTCCAACGTGAGGCCTTCGATCAGTCGAGTGACCATGCCAGGAACTGCAACGGACCGCTCCGGGAGAATGCAGACGGCCCTGCTCTGAGCTACGACGCGCTGGACCCAATCTTCCCGGTCTGTCCGGAAGCGGGGTCGCATAACGACTTCTCGTCTGGTGAAGTGATCCTGGATCTGCCCGCGGTACTCGCAGTTAAGCCGATCAATGAACGGATAATCCACCAAGTCTTCAGCGCGGATGGTGTCAAATGCAGCCAATGGGTGATCCGCTGCGCAGCCCAGCACCAGGCGCTCCCGAAACAGGGGTACAACGGACAACCTAATGTCAGGCCTCGAACTCTGCGGGAATATGCACGCGTGATACCTTCCCGACATCAAACCCGAGACGTCTTCGCTGGATTTGAGCGAATGCAACTTGAACTCGATGGACGGAATCTGTTCCAGCGCACTGAGAAGGAATGGGACGAAAGTAGTCGCCCCCACGGTCGGCGCAACCGCGATATCAAGAACTTGATGTTTTCCCTGCGCCCAATTGTCGGAGTGCTGCCGCACGCTCTCCAGCGCAACTAGCATTCGCCGGAACTCTAGTTCGACGTGCTGTCCCAATCCCGTAAGTCGGCTGTTTTTCCCCTTTCTATAGATCAGGGCCCCCCCGAGTTCCTGCTCCAGGCGGAGAATTGCCCGGGTGAGGCTGGGTTGGGAAACACCACTCAGCTTCGCAGCGTTCGTGAAGTTGAGCGTTTCTGCCAAGTGGATGAAGTAGCTGATCTGATGGAGTTCCATAGCCCTCTGGCCCTCGCTGCGAAGCGTCCTGACGCGTAGGTGAAGACGCATCGGCATTCAGCCATATATATGCGCCACGCACATAATACCTGAAATAGAGCAACTATGTGCGCGGCGCATATTGCTGTGCCCCAGGGCGACGGATACCCTGCTCTGAGGCGCCCGGACGTTCGGTTTTGGGCTCCGGGGCGGGTGGGGACGCCAGAAAGACGGCAGACCACCCGCCAACCCCTCTCACCCAACCACCTGGCCGGCCGCATGACCTCGACTCCCGTTCCCATTGACGCCAACTCACTGAAAAAGAAGGACTTCATCCGCCAGATCATCCGAGAGGACCTGGCCACGGGTCGCCATGCCACCGTTCGCACCCGCTTCCCGCCCGAGCCCAACGGCTATCTGCACCTTGGCCACGCCAAGGCCATCTACCTGAACTTCGGCATCGGCCAGGAATTTGGCGGCCAGGTGAACCTGCGCTTCGACGACACCAACCCGGCCAAGGAAGACCCCGAGTACGTCGATGCCATCAAGGAGGACGTGCGCTGGCTGGGCTTTGAATGGGCCGAGTTGCGCCACGCGTCGGACTATTTCGAGGTGTTCTACCTCAGCGCGCTCAAGCTAATCCGCGACGGCAAGGCCTTCGTCTGCGACCTCACCGCCGAGCAGGTGCGCGAATACCGCGGCACGCTGACCGAACCGGGCCGCAACTCGCCTTTCCGCGACCGCAGCGTCGAAGAGAACGTCGACCTGTTCAGCCGTATGCGCGCCGGTGAGTTCCCCGATGGGGCCCGCACCCTACGCGCCAAGATCGACATGGCCAGCGGCAACATCAACCTGCGCGACCCAGCCATCTACCGGATCAAGCACGTCGAGCACCAGAACACCGGAAACGCCTGGCCGATCTACCCGATGTACGACTACGCGCACTCCCTGAGCGATGCCCTGGAAGGCATTACCCATTCGCTTTGTACGCTGGAGTTCGAAGACCACCGGCCGCTGTACGACTGGTTCGTGGACAACGTGGACCTGGTGCGAAACCCGGAGCTCTACCAGTCAGTCCTCGACGCAGGCTTGGCCGCACCGGTCGCGAAACCGCGACAAATCGAATCCTCGCGCTTGAACATCAGCTACACCGTCATGAGCAAGCGAAAGCTGCTCACCTTGGTGGAAGACGGCCTGGTATCGGGCTGGGACGACCCGCGCATGCCAACCCTGCAGGGTCTGCGCCGCCGCGGTTGCCCGCCGGCGGCGCTGCGTCTGCTGGCCGAACGAGTCGGCATCAGCAAACAGAACTCCCTGATTGACTACTCGGTGCTGGAGGGCTGCATTCGCGAGATCATGGACGTCACCTGCGCGAGAAGATTCGCGGTCGTTGATCCGCTAAAACTGATCATCACGAATCTCGATGAGGGTCATGAGAGCGAGGTCGCGTTCCAAAATCATCCCAAGGATTCCGCGTTCGGCGAGCGGACCGTCCTTTTCTCGCCAGAAATATGGATTGATAGGGAAGACTTCGCGGAAGTACCAGCGCCAGGCTTTCACCGGCTGGCGCGAGATAAGGAAGTCCGACTGCGTGGGGTAGGACTGATCAAGTGCCACGACGTTGTGACGGCGGACGGCCTAGTCCAAGAGCTGCGCTGCACGCTAGACCCTGACTCGCGCCCCGGAATGCCCGGCGCAAGCCGCAAAGTGAAGGGAACAATACACTGGGTGAGTGCAAAACACGGGGTGCCGGCAGAGTTCCGACTCTACGATCGACTTTTCTCAGTTCGGGATCCGGACAACGACAAAGACGGCAAGACGTACCGCGAATTCCTCAATCCGCTGTCTGTACGCGTTGCCTCGGGCTTTGTTGAAACGTCAGCGGCCCCTGTTGGTCCAGAGACACAGCTACAGTTCGAACGACTGGGCTTCTTTGTTGGAGATCGCCGCGATCACACCGCCGGCAAGCCGGTGTTTAATCGCACTGTCACGCTCCGCGACACTTGGACAGACAGGCATGGTTGAAAAGGTCCGTCTGTCAATGAGGGCGGACATAAGCAGATAGAGGCCGCTGACCCCCGCTGGGGTCCGAGAGGCCTCTGCGGCTCGACCTAAAATTCGGCCGGACCAGAGAAGCCAGACTCCGCTACGCAAGTCCCCACGCGCTAACTGCCAGGCGCCGTCGCGCCCGAGAAAGTCGCTCGCCGAGGGGGTCGCGCGGCCTCCTAGCCCGCCGGGGGAACGGTCAATTTGGACAGGTAATGGCGCCGAGCTCACACACATTGCAGGCGCTGCTCGACTTCAATCTTTGCGCCGGCAATAGCGGGCCAGGGATTCTAGTGTTGAGTGAGCCTTCCCGCGGGGGTACTGGCGACCAGCATGTCGGATCCGGGCCGCAGACACCCGCTTCCGGAAGATAGCGGACTAGGCATCCGCAGCCTTCGCTAACGGGACTTGCTGGGCGAGGTGGCAGTCCTGAGGTCGTCGTATGGCCGCCTAGGACGATCTCTAACCTGCTCCGACGTCCTACATTCTGGTCGTCTGCCGTGTGTATGGATATAACCGAAGCACTCTCTGGCAAATAGTCGCAGCACTGCACATCACCCAAATCAGGACTATTGTGAATGGAAGATCTAAAAGGCTCGGAACTCGAGAAGGCCATCGGTCGGCTGGACGCCACGGCCGTGGCCGGGTTCGTGCAGCCAAGCGGAAGCCGTACGGCCAAAGAGGTGGTTGATACGCTGTGGAAGAGTGAGTCGTTGCTCGACAAGCATGGCACCAAGAAAGACTGGCCCGCGCAACGAAAGTCGTTCATAGCGAATGTAGCTCTGGCGCTCACCAGTCTCGATGCCGATGCGGCCGCGACGCTGCAGGCGCTCCCGGATCTGTTGAATACCGTCGACATCAACTTCGCAAAAATACTCGATCAGACGGGAAAGTCGGCGGGAGCGGCCCTGCCGCCGATCACACAGGTGGCTGCCGCCACGGCCTTTGCGTGCCAAATGCTGGAGATGCTTGAGAAAGGCGCACAACAGGACATGGACAAGGGTCCCGAGTTGCGGGTGAAAAGCAACTTTTCGATTGGAGGCCGCATTGTCAATCCGGACACGGAGCTTTTCGGTGTTCTCAAGGCCATGGGCGCAACGGTGCTGCTCCTCGCGTACCAGAATAGCTGGTTGAACAAGGCTGGCGAGGTCGTGCTGCCGAGCGCGCTCCACCGTCCGTCAATCGACGAGATAGAGGCTGTGCAATCGGTGCTGAGCTTTGCCGCAGCATGGGGCGGCTGGGAGCGGGCACAGGTCCGTGCCCGCTTTGACCATCGCCCGTTCGAATATGTGCCACCGCCGCTGCCGAAAAATACTCCGGCCGGGATCACGTCCATCCTGGATGTTGAGCCCAACCACGACGTGGAGTTGGTTGACTACATTGCTAACGATCGGTTACTCGCGCGCACCCATCAGCAGTACTTCGAGATGCTGGCGAGCGGGTACCGAGGTGCTGACCCCAGTTTAGACGAGCACACGCCGCTGGCGCCGGCGGCCTTTGTCTCATTCGAGGAAAAGCATGGGCTCTATACGCTATTTGAGTACTACTCGTACGACGTGCAGAATGATACGAAGCAATATGCCGGCCTAACGCTCATGGAGTGGCTGCGCGGCTACGCGATCCTGCGGCGACTCGCCGCAGAAATCGTGACTGCAGCCACCGACCACCCGTGCCCGCAGTTGGCAGAGGCTGAGATCGTTCAGTACTTGACCCGTGGTGGGCTGAGCGAGACCGCCGCTCACCGCTTCCTCAGCCACTGCTGCCTTACGAGCCGACGCAGCGACATCTACGACCATCCGTTCATTCGCGTGGGCGAGGACCGTTACTTGTTCGTCGCGCCGAGCCAACGGAATGGGATTCTTGGCCCAATCATTGTTTCGGCGCTCAACGGGGTTGGCGCAACGGTTCAACGCAAAGGAACCGAGTTCGAGAAGCGTCTTAGAAAAGAAATCCAGGGGCCCGGCCGCAAGGTCGCCCACTTCACGAAGAAGCGCGACAAGGAAGAATACGACTACGACGCGCTAATGGTCTGGGAGAACTTCTGTTTCTTGTTCGAGTGCAAGAATCACACCCTCTCAGGCGGGGTTATTCAGCTGGCCTATCATGCGCGGCAGGAAAGTGTCAGCCACGCCAGGCAAGTCCGCCGGTTGGTTGATGGGCTTCTGAAACATCCGGACATGCTCGATGATCAACTGCCGGAGGCCCGCGGGAAACTGCTTGTGCCTTGTGTCATCAACAACCTTCAGTACTCGGTACCGGACGGCGTCGACGGGGTTCTATTTGCCGATTCGTCGATGATCAAGCGGTTTCTCCACCTCCCGGTCATTGGCCAGGTCGGAATGCGCGCGGGACAAGAGCCGATTAGAACTCCTGGCGGTGAGATCATTCGACTATGGGCCGGCGATGCACCGACCCCTTTGGAGTTTCTGCGACATCTTCGATGTCCAGTGCAGTTCATTCTTACCCGGAACCACACCAAGTGTCAGCGTATCCTCAGCGGCATTTCTGAGTACGAAGCCGTGGCTGGGGGAGAATACGCGACCTCCGATGTCGAGATTGCATCGGGCCGCGCGGCGGCTATGGCGTACGACTCACTTGTTCCTCTCTGGAGCGAAGCGGACTGGGCGGGCCGACTCACGCGGATTCCTTAGGAGGGGCACGCGCGTGCCTCGCTTCTGTGGCGCGACTACCACGTGAAATGGCACTTCAGGTGCCGCTGCGGGCGCTGGTCGACTTTGAACTTTGCGCCGGGATGCGCTGACCAGCGATTCTGGTGTTGACTGAGCCGGCACGCTGGAGCAGCGGCGACTGGTACCGCCAAGGGCGCCGACTTCCGCTTCCGGCCAAGAGCGGACATGCTCTGGCCTTTGAGTCATCGCTAACTCTCGGGTGCTATCAGTAGCTCAAGACAATCTCGCTGCGGCCTGGCGCTGCCGAAGGCTGTCCGCCCAGGTCGCCAAAGCTTCGATCTCGGCTGTTAGAGCGTCTGGCCTAGGTAGCGGGCGATTCAACGCAGCGGCGGCGCTATGCAGTAGTTCGGAACAGCGACCAAAGCCGTCCCGCATTGCCTCGCAGTCTAGAACCGTGATCGCGGTCAACTTGACCAAGCCAGGCGTCGACACTTTGTTGGACAGTCGCCGGATAACATGACCGACAGCTTCTTCGACCGCAATCTCCCACGTATCCCGTAACGTTGTCGCGATGGATTTGACAGTCTTTCGCCACTCGTCTTGACTGCCTTGTTCGAAATGGTAGCGTTCACCCGCTAGCTGATTTCTCAGGCTTGTGGTGATATCGCTGACCCGACGCGCTTTGAATGGTGGCTCGCTGCGGCAAAAGCCCGCCTTATCAGTGCCCCGGCTGATGGAGCTAATTGCAACCATCGGCTTGGGCTGCGCATCGTCAGCCGCGCTATTCAACTCGAACAGGAACGCCAAGTCATGCGTGAAGACAATGACTTGGCGATGAGCAGCCTCAGCAACTAAGCGTTTAGCCACGGCCTCCCGGTGCATGTGGTCGAGCGAGGAAACGGGATCATCAAAGACGATGCCGGACTTGTTCTCGGTGGTGGCGAGTTCGGCCATGAACGCGGCCAACGCAACGCAGCGATGTTCGCCCTCACTCAAGACTTGCCCCACCGCGGCCGTGGGCTTCCGAGTAAGTGCGACCTTGAAGCGCGGAATGCCCTGAGCGCTGTTTTGCTGCCGAAGTTCCACAGCGAGGTCAGCAATCTCGAATCTCGCCACCTCGCTAGCAAACTGTGCGCGTAGCGCGTCCGTCACCAATGCCTGAGCGACCTCAGTGCTCTTTATGGTGACGCGGTTGGTAGCAGTGCTCCGCTGGGCCTCCTCGAGCTCTTCAATCTTCTTCTTGCGTCCAATCTCGGCCATAACATCGGCCTTGATGCCACCAAGCCATTGCCGATCCAAAAGCTCGGTCTTTTCGGCAATTAACACAGCATGAGCTGGGGAGCCCGCCTCTGCTGCAAGGGCATTCGCCCGCGTCTCAACGCCCGCTGCTCGATCGACTAGTGCCTGACGCGCATAATGCGTAATGGGCACGTCAAAGGCGGCGCTTGGATTTGCGTGGCGTCGCCTGATTTGGCGATGACGCCACAAGGCGCGCATGGCCGCACCCCTGATCTCGAGCGCCAAGTCCTCCTGACGCAGTTCGTCGCGGACGGTCACCACAATGCTCTCAAGCTCGGCCAGCCGAACAGCTTCGCCCTTGAACGTCGCCTGTGCCCGGTCATAAGCGATGCGGGCAGCCTCGGCGCGTTTCTGGCTGTCGTTGCGCACAAAGACCTCGAAGCGATTGAGACGATCAGCGGCTACCGGCGTCAGTTCCTGCTGGCAAAGCAGGCAAACGCTGCCGGGCTCTGTCACGGGGAATTGCAGCTCGGGATAGGCCTCCACCTCAGAGAATGCTCGGGCGCTGACCCATAGCGCCTGCCAAACCTCCGAACCAATCTGCGGCAACGGTTCGTCGCGGAAAATCGCGCTGGACGCAGCTTCTGCGGCCCGAAAAGCGGCGTCGCAATCAACAGCAAGACGGCGCAGGCTATTGGCGTTATCTTCGCTGATCGAGGCAAACAGCCGATCCAGGCGTGCAATCTGCCCCTCAATCTTGGTTTTCAATGCAATAAGCTGGCGCGCCACGCGAGCTGGATCACCAGCCAAGTCTGCTGATAGCTGCGCCAGTCGGTCTTGCTCTGCCTGTGTGAGCGTGGCCAACGCCTCGACGGTCGCCGGCGCAGTATTGGCGGCGAGCCGAGCCATGAACTTGCCCACCGCTGTGTCTAGGCTGCATACCGGCGTCCTGATTGCTTCGGGCGTTTGCGCCTTTATCTGCGCAATCTCGACTGCCAGCTTGTCCTTAACCGACTTGCAGAGCTGCGCCAGATCGCCCAACAGTCTGAGCGGGAACGGCGTGTAAGCCACGTCATTCATTTCATCAACGTGGACGTTCGCGGTGCGGGAATCAAACACGCTGATGCCTGAAAGAGCAGCATCAGCTGCCTGCCCCAGCTGCCAAGCGCACGTGCGGTTCTGGCCGCTAATGGCGTACTCAATCGTGGCGCACGGCGTGCCTGGTTCAGCGTCATAGATGCCGGGGATGATTTCCTCGGCTCGGCCAAGCGTACGGGCGCGACACACCTTCTTCAGAATCCGCGCGTAGCCGGATTTTCCCGAACCGTTGTCGCCATAGATGATCGTCAATCCAACACGGTGCAGCGTCAGCCGTTGGTCGGGCGCCAGAGCATTGATATGCCGGACGCCATGCACCTGCCGCAGATACACCTCCCCCTGATCTCGGCTCGGGCCTCGAAGGTGGCCCGGTTCCAGCGGGGCCGCCGGATTGTCGCCCTTGCAGATGGAAGCCAGTTCGTCAGTTTCGGCTGGCCCTAGAACCTGTTGCGTAGCCAGTCGGCGCAGTGCGTCGCGCTGCCAGGCCGGACTATCAGAAGACCACTGAAGGATGTTTGCGAGCGTTTCTGCTTCGGTCGTCATAGCTTTCTGTACCTAGCACTTAGTGTCGATGTCGATTCTATCTGCCGGCAACGATGGTAACTGCGATCAGCGCACGAGAATGTCCGCTTCGGGTCGGAAGCGGATGTGGCCTGAAACAAGACCTGGCCCCGGTCAGCACCAGCAACTGATCCGACTGTGGTCAACGTCAAACGGATTCGTTGCTCAACCGGGCCGAAATACACAGCCGCTGAAGGGCGGCACGAAGTTACAGCCGTCGCGTGTGCCCGATGACCACTTCGAGTCGGGAGGCGACTCTGCGCTCGGACCTCCAACGGAGCGATGGCTGCCTCAATCTCGCCGGAAAATCTCTCATGGACAATATCCTACGTCCAATCACGGAATTGGCGGCGGATTCTCGTAAATTACGAGACTCGCATTTACGTTCCGTAGTTCGGGCGCTGTCCGGACCATTCGCGACCTAAGACAGCCGCGGCGCCTTGAATTGGTGCACGACGCGGCAACCAGTCCGGTTATGGCCGAAGGCGACCGTAGCCAGATACATGAGCTAGGCCGCGGTCACCTTCAGCGGCCTGGTCCACCTCGACCAGCACCCACAATCAAGTCAGACGCTGCATACGCGCAGCGTGCCGGCCGTCCATGGCGGGCAGCGGATAGCCAGGGGGCGCGTCAACGCCCTAGCATCTAGCCGGGTGGCGCTCCGGGGGCAGGGGAGAATAGTGTTTCGCAGCTGTGCAGCAATGTCGGTACGAACTCCTCCAGCGGCACTGCCCGAGAGAAAAGATAGCCTTGGCCAAACTCCACGCCAATAGCCCGCAGTGCGGCAAGCTGCTCAACCGTATCAATGCCCTCTGCGATGACCTCTCTCCCAAAAGACCTTGTCAGAGCGGCTATGCCCTCGACGATTGCTCTATCACGGTGGTCATCGATCATGCCTGCCACGAAGCCGCGATCGATTTTGACGTTGTCGATCGGCAACTGTCGAAGCCAGGACAGTGACGAGTAGGCTGTGCCAAAGTCATCCAAGCTAACCTTGATCCCAGAGTTACGAATACTGGACAGCACGTCTGCAGCCCGGCCCAGATCGAGTATCAAGGCGGACTCGGTAATCTCAAGCGTCAGGGACTCTGGTGTGACATTCGCGCGAGTCAACTCGTCAGCCAAGAGTTCAACGGTGCCTGGGACCACGATCTCTGGAGCCGACATGTTGATTGCTATCTGCAAGTCGGTGAGCCCCGACTGCTGGCGAAGCTTCGAGATACTTTGGCATGCCTCCCGAACGACAAACCGGCTTAGGTCAAGGATAAGACCAGAAGAAAGCGCGACTGGAAGAAATGCATCAGGAAAAATCACTCCTCGCTCCGGATGCTGCCAACGAAGAAGGGCTTCTACCGCCACGCAAGTTCCGCACTCGAGCTTAAATACAGGCTGAAAGAAAAGCCTAAACTCCGCAGCTTCCAATCCATCTCGCATTTCCTGTTCGAGCTCAAGCTGTGCGGCCAGGCGTAATCGCATCGCGGAATCAAACTGAACCAAGCAATTTCCGCCGGACATGTGCGCAGCGCCGGATGCCAGCTGCGCCTCGCTGATCAACGCGTTGACGTCATCTGGCGCCAGTAGCTCTCGTTGGCTGTAGCCCGAACTCCATGTCAGAGGAACGCGCTGCCTGCCAACCTGTACTGTAAGTTTCAGTGCAGCCGACAAGGTGTGGAGCGCATGAGTAAGCGTGACAGCATCGCTATTCTGAGTGAGAAGCGCGAATTCATTTGGGGCCGTCCTGGTTACGCGCCAATCACCGGGTGCCACGCGCAGCAAATGTTGTGCAATCTGCTGCGCCACGGTGGCCATGGTCCTATTGTCTAAAGCGCCTAACAGGTAACTGCATTGATCGACAGACGTAACAATTAAGGTGACGCCGGAAGTGTTCTCTGACGCGGCGGCATGCAACGCGCCATCAAGGTAAGCCCGGTTGGGAAGCTGCGTCTGCTCATCATGAGTACAGCGCCAAAGTAGTTCCCGCTGGGTCTTGCTTGCTTGATGCCTTTCATGAGCCAGCGCAATCTGATTGGCGACGCCAGAGGCGAAGTGTTGCTCCTCCGCCGTCCACAGTCGCGTCGTGCCCCTGTGCTCATGGCACAACACGCCCAGGTAACGACCAAACGCACGAACGGGGACGTCGAGCAGCGAGAGAATTCCAAGAGGCTCGAGGTAGTCCTGTGACAGTTCGCTTGTACGTGCGTCCGTGCGCGTATCCGTCACCGTAATCAGAAGTTCGCTAGAGATGGCAGAAAAATAGTGGGGATAGTCCTTCGCAAGAAAGACATCAGGTACAACTGGTCCACCCACCTCTCGGTCCCACTGGTGGGCGCACTGGATGCCGCGAGGAGCATCGGTGAACAGCCACAGACCAACACGGTCGACGTCCAGGGTGGTCGCCAGCACGGCCAACATGCGCATCAGGCTGTCGTCCAGATCTTCAAAGGGCGCATTCAACAACAACAAGAACGCCTCTCGATACCGCTCGCAGCGTAGGACAACGTTGTCGCGATCACTCTCGCCTTGCTCGGGCGAGACGGGACTGCCAGTCATATGCATTGGACTCTCCTAGAGCGGGTCACGCCCGACATTACCTCAGATCATCGCGCCTGAAACATACGCCCAATTGTGTCCAGGGAGCCCTCAAGCAAGGGCGCATAAGGAGCGTCTTATGAGCTAGCAATCGTGTTTGGAAGCGGAAAGCAGCCGACTATGTTTTAAAGGCATCGTTCCAATGCGTTTGCACTATTTGACTTAGAGATGGCGCTTCTCAGTAGTCAGCGTGCGCTCGTTTCTGTCGCGCCCACTAGGGGAGTACTTCCATGAGCATCAACCACTCAAGATTCCAAAACGGTCTTGGATGCATCGCGCTGTCGATGTCATTCCTCGTACTTGCGGGATGCACAAATCAAGCGGCAGAGCCCAGCGTGGCGTCGGCCGCTCCTGTGGTCGCGGCTGCGGCCCCCGCTCCGGCATCGGGGCTTGGATCGGATCCAGCCTACCCGGAGATTGATATCCCGCCGGTCTGGTCGCCCGAGGGGCATCTGATCCAACCCAAGGATTTCCGGGAGATGGTCTTCATCGGAGCTCCTTTGACACCGCATGGCCTGAATGATGGAAAATCGAACTTCCCGGAATTCCACAATGTCTACGTCCAGCCGGCGGCGTTCAAGGCATACCGGGAAACCGGAAAGTGGCCGGAAGGCACGATGATGATCAAGGAACTGCAACTGGTTGACGATCCCAAAGGCGATTTCCCCGATGGCTCGCGCGTTTTGCCTTCTGGTCGCGGCTACTTCCCAGGTGCGGTCAATGGTCTGGATGTCTCCGTGAAAGACAGCAAGCGCTTCGCGGATACAAACAATTGGGGCTACTTCAACTTCAATCACGCACCCCCCCCGTATCTTGCGGAAGCAGCCGTCAAGCCGGTTGGTGAGTGCGCTGGTTGCCACATCGCCAACGCCGACGAAGACATGGTCTACGTCAAACTCTACGAATCGATCCTCGCCCCGCTACCTCTGCCTGTCGCTGCGAACTGACATGCATCGTCCATGCGAAGAGGGCTGTTATGGACTGCCCTCTTCGCGGGATGGGGAGCGCGCGGGAACGAAGTGGGGGCGAGTCGCATGAGCAGAATCGGTTCGCGGATGGCAGCGGGGAGCATTGTCGCGATCGCCGCACTGCTTTGCGCAGGGGGATGCAAACAGAGTGACCCCGTACAGGCGGAACTGGACCCGTACTCGTCTTTCGTCAGCAAAACGGGAGACATCGGGTTTCCGGCCAATTTCCCAAGCGGGTTTGTGTTCATTGGGTCCTGGGCGGTCACGGGTGATGGCGGAGTGGCAGACATCCACTCCGTCTATGCACGCCCCATTGACGTGGTTAACTTCAACGAGACCGGCAGATTCCTTGATGGCGCCGTGCTGGTCAAGGAAGTCACGTTGGCCGTTGGCTCCAAACATACAACCGGTAACGCGTTCTGGGCCAATGAGACCAAAACGTGGTTTCTGATGGTCAAGGATGCAAACGAACGCTTTCCATCGAATCCGCTGTGGGGTGATGGTTGGGGTTGGGCAGAGTTTGATCCAGCCACCAAGAAGCAGATATCGAGCAATTACCAGACGGATTGCAAAGGTTGCCACGTTCCGGCGATGCAGTCGGATTGGGTATATAGCTACGCTTACCCGGCGCTCGGCCCCAACGCCCAGGCAACGGCTCCAAAGGACATCATCGTCGGCGAGCCTGAAGCCGGTGCCGCCAGGCACGGCGGCGCCGGAGCCCAGGAGGCGGGCGGCGACGTCGTCGGCGTAGCGCAGGATACGGACAGCGACGTGGCAGCCGGCAAGGTCACGTTCGAGATTTATTGTTCCTCTTGCCACTCAATGACCCCAGGTGAAAGCGGGATAGGCCCTTCCCTGGCAGGCGTGGCGGGCCGAAAGGCCGGGACATCAGCCGGATACGCATACTCCCCTGCGATGTCGAGCTCCGAAGTGATTTGGACCGCAGAGAACCTCGCCAGTCATATCGAGAAGCCCAAGGAACTTATTCCTGGAAATCGAATGGGCGGCCTTTTCCCGCGGGGAGTTCAAGACGCGAAGAAGCGAGGGGAGATTGTCGCGTATTTGCTGGAAGCGAGGTAACTGCGCACTCCGCGCAGCGCATCTTTCCTGCACCCGCAAACTTCGGCACTGCGAAGGAAAGGGGCAGTAGGCGCCACCTTCATTCATTGGGACGAGAGATCGTGAAGACTCCAGACTTGGGCCCAGCGCCCCATGCGTTCGATCTCGAGAGTGAGACCATCAATAATCCGAACTATCGTTCGGTGAGATGGAGTGGCAGCTATCTGCAGTTGACCCTGATGTCCATTCCACCGGGAAGCGACATTGGCCTCGAGATGCACGCCGATACCGATCAGTTCCTCCGGCTCGACGGTGGACGGGGTCGGATCCAGATGGGGCCGCAGAAGGATGAACTCACCTTCGACCAAGAGGTGTCCGATGGATGGTGCGTGCTGGTGCCCGCCGGGACCTGGCACAACATCTCCAATATCGGCCAAGCGTCTATGCAGCTCTACACCATCTACGCACCGGCGCATCACAAGCCCGGGACAACGCACGCTACGGCGGACGCTGCTGGCGAAGACACGGGTCACTGACCAACCGCCTGGTCGATGCAACGGGCAGTCACTACGTGGCAAACGGGCAGCTAGTTCAGATTCCCTGCAAGACGCGCGGCTTGGGCAGCAGCTCCGCGTCCACTAGTCCTCACACGCTAAGGACAGCGCAGCGGCACATAATTGCGCGACCTCATTTCAGCGCTGCCCCTCATAGGCCATCCGCGCCGCCGCAATTTCCAAGTGCCTGACAAGCCACGCCTTGGCGCACTCATCTCGCTACGCCCTGATCTGATTCGGATCTGAAGCAAACCGTTACCCGGTTCCGCCGCGTCCAGGAGGCAATGCCCCCTCCTTCCTCTTAGCAATTGGCTGCGCAATCCGCCGACCTGGTGGTCGGCCTCCCGAGGGCAGGGGGTCTGGCCAGCGCCCGTCCTCCGACGGGTCCAGTCATCGTTCGAATCTATATGCGGCGTGCATATAGTGTCTGGAGTGGATCAGGAGTCCATAGCTGATAGGCATTGCCAATACCAATCGCATCGGACGGGCTGGTCTCCGCGGGGTCACCCAACTCACTGTTTATATGCACAAAAGACAGGACGCATACGCTTAGCCCCTGTTCCCGGATGCCCTAAAAGCATCACTATTCCCTTGCAGTCTATGCGCGGTGGACATATATATGGTCTCCATGACTCAACTCCAAGATCGCAATGTCTTTGGGGCGTTCGCGCTGATGATCAGCGACGACGTCATTCGCGCCAGTTCTTCGCGTGCGCCCGAGGCAGGCCCCACCGCCTCGGCGCTGGCACTGCTAGCGCACAAGCCAGGCCTGTCAGTAGGCATGCTGGCCGCGGGCGTGGGTCTCTCCCATGCAGGAACGGTTCGACTTGTTGACCGTCTGGTCACGGAAGGCTTGATCGAGCGCCGGGAGCATCCCACTGACGGACGTACACGCGCACTCTATCTGACGGGTGCTGGCAAGGCGGTCAGCGACGACGTCTTGAACTCAAGGGACCAAATCATCGCCGAGGGACTGGCCGTTCTGACCCACGAGGAGATGAAGATCCTGGGCCAGCTCTCTGCACGTGTCCTCCGCGCTCGTCTTGAGAGTCTTGAACACTCTTACCGGATATGTCGCCTCTGCTGCCATGAGGGGTGTACGGACTGTCCCGTCGACGCAGAGTTGCTCGATCGAGGTATTACTGCCGGTCGAGAGGTGTGAAATTGCAGTCGCGCACGTGCCCCATTGAGAAATAGGTCCAGCTAGGGAAGTACGGTAGACGCAAACTACATCCGTAACCCACTTGGCGTAAAACGGCCGTGTTAATGGACGCAGCCGGTAGGCGCTTGTTTCAGTCTGGCGCGGGTACCGCAGTCTCAGTGCCGCTTGAAAGCTCCGTCTGAACGTCAGAACCCCGGACTAGGGTCAGATCAACCGGGCATCGATCAGCGATCGCGAGAATCCGAGCACGCTGATCATCGTTCAGCGGGCCATCGAGGGTGATGGTGCGGGTAAATCGGTCGGGCGGCATCATGCCCGGCACCCTCTCGTGCTGCACAGTCGTGCTCGCCCGTTCGAGCGGAAAGCCCTTGCGAATTGCGTAGACACGCATGGTCATGACCGTACACGCCGCCAAGCCGGCAGACACAAGCTCGTAGGGAGATAGTCCGGTTCCTAGACCGCCGACCGACGCTGGCTCGTCGGCGAAGAACGTATGCTCGCCGCTACGGATCTCGAGCTGGAATTTTCCCGCAAGGGTTTCGGTGGCGACAACTCCCTTCGCAACCTCGACCTGCGGAAGATCAGTCTTGAGAAGTGGAAGGAAGCGGCTCGCCCAGGCGGCCACCATAGCCGAGGCGTAGTTCGCGTCGGCAGCACTCGTAAGCAGGTGATCCGCTGTGTCGAGCGAGAAGAAGCTCTTGGGATGTTTGGATGCGACGAAGATGCGCGACGCGTGGTCGATGCCGACCACCTGATCCAGCGGAGAATGCATGACCAGCACAGGACGCCGGAGCGATGCGATGGATTTCTCGATGTCAAACGCCTCAACCGCCTGTAGGAAGCTGCGGCGAACCACGAAGGTTCGGCCAGCAATCTCTGCTGATGCTTCGCCCTCGCTGGCGATGGTATCCAGGTCAATCGGCCGGAAAAAACGGAGGATATGCTCTAGGTCGGCGGGAGCGCCGATCGTCGCCACCGCCGCCACGCCAGGCAGCTCGGCCGCGGCCACGATCGAAGCGGTTCCACCCAGGCTGTGCCCAACAAGCAAGGAGGGCGGCATCCCCGCCTCCGTCATCGCCATTGCGGCTAAACGAATGTCCTCGACGTCCGACGCGAAGCTGACGGGCTCTACCGACCCGGCTCCAATGCCGGCGAAATCAAATCGCAGGACACCGATACCAGCACGAGACAATGCGCGGGAGATGTAAACGGCAGCGCGGCTGTCCTTTCCGCACGTAAAGCAGTGCGCGAAGATTGCCCAGCCACGCGGCGTTCCCTCCGGCGGTTCAAGATGCCCGGAAAGCTGGGAGCCGCCCACGCCAACAAACGCAAACTTAGTCTCCGCCATACCAACGAACCTCCTGCAGACGGCTGGCGGTTGCGCTCCCAAGGCACCCGAAGAGCCTCATCGGGGCGCTCGCCAAACCTGTGATAGTCAACTCAAGGTATCAGCAGCTGGCGACCTGGGGCGAACAAAAGTGAATCAGATCGCGAAGTGCTTCAATGCTATCGCCGCGATACGTTGCACGTATTGGATAAATCCAAGGCGCGCTGCGATAGTCGTTGTACTGACTAGGAACACAAACGACAGTTTGGCTGCCCCACTGGATGCGTAACGGAGGCTATCGTGAAGTTTGAAAAGTCAAAGACAGCGTTGGACCGTCTCACCCCGGAGCAGCATTGGGTCACCCAAAACGCGGGTACCGAAAGGCCATTCACGGGCGAACACAACGACAACAAGAAGCCTGGCATCTACGTCGACGTCGTGTCTGGAGAGCCGCTCTTCGCATCGACGGACAAGTTCGATTCTGGCACCGGCTGGCCGAGCTTTACCAAGCCGATCGTTCAGGCCAACGTGAACGAGGTTCAGGACGGCGCCCATGGGATGAGGCGGACGGAAGTCAGGTCGGTACATGCCGACAGTCATCTTGGCCATGTGTTCCCGGATGGTCCGTCCGACCGCGGCGGCCTTCGGTACTGCATAAACTCTGCGTCTCTTCGGTTCATCCCGCGTGACGAGATGGAAGGCGAGGGATACGGCGAGTATCTCGATCAGATCAAGGAGGCTTAACATGCATCAGCGCGCAGTTCTGGCGGGTGGATGCTTCTGGGGCATGCAAGATCTCATTCGCAAGCAGCCGGGCATCGTTTCGACGCGTGTCGGTTACACAGGTGGCGATGTTCCCAATGCCACGTACCGAAATCACGGCACGCACGCCGAGGGAATCGAGATCATCTTCGACCCGGCGGTGACCAGTTACCGGAATATCCTGGAGTACTTCTTCCAGATCCATGATCCGACAACCAAGAACCGCCAGGGCAATGATCGTGGGCTTTCCTATCGGTCGGCCATCTACTATGTCGACGAGGAGCAGAAACGCGTTGTCGAGGACACAATCGCCGATGTAGATGCCTCCGGACTATGGGATGGCAAGGTGGTCACCGAAGTCGAGCCGGTGAGCGAATTCTGGGAGGCCGAACCGGAGCACCAGAACTATTTGGAGAATCGGCCGGGCGGCTATACGTGCCACTTTCCCCGTTCCAACTGGGTTCTTCCCAAGCGCTAAAACGGGGACCTTGTGCGGTCATCGGCCGGGGCTGAGGCAGAACCGTCTTCGCGGGTCGCGACCTGAGCCCCCGTCCTCCTCGCAGTCATCGATAACCGCGCCATTCTTCGGCGCGGTTATCGAACCCAGTGCTGATAGGGTTGAGTTCTCCAGTCCCCAGCCATCGCATCACCAGGATCGCAGAACCATGTCAGATCTCTCGTCCTTTCCGGTCACGAAGCGCTGGCCGGCATCTCATCCCGAGCGCATCCAACTCTATGCATCTCCCACGCCCAATGGCGTCAAGGTCTCGATCATGCTGGAGGAGACCGGCTTGCCGTACGAGCCCCACTTGGTCGATATCTCCAAAAACGAGTCAAAAGATCCGGCGTTCGTGTCCTTGAATCCGAACGGCCGGATACCGGCAATCATCGACCCTGCAGGGCCAAGCGGGAGCCCGATTGCGGTTTGGGAATCCGGTGCCATCCTCATCTACCTGGCCGAGAAGACCGGCCAGCTCATCCCAAATGCACCCGCCAAACGCTACGAAACTCTGACGTGGGTGTTCTTCCAGATGTCGGCCATCGGGCCGATGTTCGGCCAGCTAGGCTTCTTCCTGCGCTGGGGCGGGAAGGACTATGAAGATAAACGCCCACAACAGCGCTATATCGACGAATCCAAGCGACTCCTAGGGGTGCTTGATCGGCAGCTGGAAGGGCGCGAGTGGATCGTCGATGACTATTCGATCGCGGACATCGCGACGCTCGGCTGGGTAAACGCGCTGATCGAAACCTACGGTGCCGGCGACATCGTCGGGCTAAGCGAATACTCGAATATCCAAGCCTGGCTCGGTCGTGGGCTAGCTCGACCAGCTGTACAGCGGGGTCTGAAGATCCCTGCGAGGCCGGCATGAGCATCGTTGCCGCCTGCTATTACAACGAAGGTAAGCGAATCAGGGACGTCGCGCTCGACGAGCACGTCCAATGGGATAAGAGTCGATCGGACTTCTGTTGGATCGCGCTACACGACCCCACTGCCGAGGAGCTTCACGCGATACAAACGACCTATCAGCTCCATCCGGTGGCCATCGATAATGCGATGCACCCGCTGTGCCCGCCCAAGCTCGAGGTCTACAACGATGAGCTGTACGTCGTCGCCCAGACTGCCGAGCTGGTAGGCGACACGATTCGCTACGGGAAGATGGCAATCTTCACCGGTCACAATCATCTCATCACCGTACGGCACGGCCACGCCGGAGAGCTAGGTACCCTTCGAAAGCAACTCGAGGCTTCGCCGGCGCTGTTGGGAAAGGGCGTCGACTACGTGTTGCACGCGATCCTGCACCGGATTGTCGACCAGTATCTGCCCATCTTTGAAATGATCGAAGATGACGTCCTGGCAATGGAAAGGCGGTCACTTGGCGACTTTCTCGGACGAGAAGACGTCGCCCGCATCTTTGCACTGAGATGCGAGCTCACCCACTTCCAGCGTACGCTCGGAGCGATGGCCGAGTTGGTCAGAAAGCTGGTTCGCGGGCACTTTCCCTGCATCAGCGCCGATGTGAGGCCGTACTTCAACGATGTCGCGGACCACGTTGATCGCGTGCAGACCATGGTTAACGGACTACTTCAGGTCCTGTCATCTGTCTTTGAGTTCAGCAGTCTTCTGGAAGCGCAAAGGATGGGTAGGATCACCCGCCAGCTCGCGGTTTGGGCGGCTGTACTGGCAGTTCCGGCGGCAATCGCTGGAATATATGGCATGAACTTCACGCACATGCCCGGCCTGAATGCGACCTACGGATTCTTCGTCGTGATTGGGCTCATGGCGACGTCCTGCCTCATCCTCTTCTTGCGCTTCAAGAAGGCAAAGTGGCTTTGAATTCTGTACCCAAACATCTCCGCCGTCCTCCGGCAGTCCACAGCACGCCCCGTGCGGGCGCACGCTCCATTCAACGCGAGATGAAGGCGCCTCAATGAACACCCAAGTGACCGATGTCATAAGCGCAGTGCAGTCGTACGTCGCCAAGGGATACGACCGCGAGTATCGTGTCAAGGATGGCCATCTCGTCGATCTCGAATTCGGATCGAAACTGGATGCTTGCTCTATGCGTGTGGACGCTGCGCTGCGCCTGGAGAGTGGCGACGATGCGGAGGATGCTTCAAACATCTACGCGATCACGGACCCAAAGACGGGGCACCGGGGACTCCTTATCGACGCATTCGATGTGTTCGACGAGATTTGCCATGCGGACTTTTCCGAGCAGCTTTTGGCACATCGAGAAACGGTGCCGACAGGGGACCGGGATGTGCCGAGCAAGCACGGTCTGCGCAAGGTCTACAAGCGCGAGTTTGAACAAGAACCCGAGCGTTATGTCCTTCGGGAAGGGTTCCCCGACTTTCCCGCATGTCCCTTCGGCGGTGCCTTCAGCATCCTCGGATTTGATACCGCAGAGCAAACCTATGTTTGGCTGGTCACAAGCATCATCCGAGACCCCAGGCTGATCCGAGCTCCTTATCAAGGAGAGGACTTTGTCAGCGATGAATAGCCGCGTGGGCGGGATGACAAAGCTCAATTACACGGCGGTCCCCGGCGGATCCTGACGGGCAGACGGCTCCAATAGCGATACAAGGCGAGGTGATTGTGAACTGGAACAAAGACCACATCAGAGAGACGATGCTGTCGTTGGAAACGGCGGCCTTGAAGAGCGCTCGCGACACGTATCTAGGCTACGTATCGACTGCTCGGCTTGATCGAAGCGAGCCGATCGAGAATGACGAGCACGCTCAGGCGGAAATCGCGAGCGACCTCGCCGAAGGGCTTGATGACAAGCTCCATGACTATGCGGATAAAATTGAAAAGCTCGAAACAATCGATTTCGGGCCGAAGTCTACCGTCGTTGAGGGTGCCGTCGTTAAGTTGTCCGGCCGGTACTTTGTGGTTGCTGTGTCAACGAGCCAGTTCAACTGTCATGGGCAGGAGCTTATGGGCATCTCCACAATGGCGCCGATCTTCCAGGCCATTGAAGGCGCACGCGCGGGAGAGACCGTGCAGTTCAACGGCCGGAACATCACCGTAGAAAGTGTCGAGTAGATCTACTCCCGTTCTTCTGGCTGGCGCCTGCTCAAAGCGAGGCGAGCCCTCCCGCGAGACAGCCAGTTCAGGCCGGGGTTACACCCCGGCCTGACGGAATACAACGCGCTCGTCATTCTCGAGTAAGACGTGAGGCCTGGTACTCAGCGGCGCTGATGAACTGACCGAATGACTCGCACCAGATAACGACCGTGGTGTAGTCACGAACATCGGTGTCGGTCGGCACATCCACTAGGAAGCCGTTAAACGTCCTCACGTCTCCCACGCGGCGCGATACGTCTTTGACGCGGAGAAAGGCCGCCTCCGTGTCGACAAAGCGTGGGGCGAGATAGAGCTTGTAGTCGGGGCCTGGGGCTAGGCGCCCAAAGTGCGCAATGTGACTGCGCGATACACGCACCTCGCCTTCGCCCCAGTGGAGTCGATTGCTGCCTTTGAGGTCGCGCACGAAGCGCCCTGCGTAGAGCGTTTCCGCGGCGACCCGATCAAGTACCTCTTCATCCGGTGCTTCCGGAGCTGTCAGGATAGGCAGGGCATAGATGCCGCCGCCAAAACCTAGCGCGAGCACCGCTAGGTGGGTAGTGGTCAGGGTGAGCCATCGCCGCATTGACTATCCCTGCTCCAATGCCTTCACGAGTCGACCCACATCCAGGCGGAAGTCCGAGAGAATAATCCGACCACCCGCGTCGATGACCGTGAACCATGGCGTTCCTCGGGTTCGGTAGTCCTGCATGAACGTCGGATGCGTCGATCCCGCCGGGGGCTCGTCGTGACCAAATGCGACAGGAAGCGCGTACTCGACCTGGTTCGGTCGCAATCTCTCGAAGGTGTTCTCGTGCGCTCCTTCAAATACGGTTTGGATCACAGCAAATCCGACGCCCTGGTCGCTCAAGACGGCATGCAGCGCTTGGAGTGTCGGGAACCCATGGGAATGGCAGCCACCGCACCAGTCTTGGAATGCGAACAGGATCTTCGGTCCTGCACCCAGATCCGACAGTTTGAGAGGTGCGATTCTCTCTCCGTCGGCGCCAATCCATCGCTGCACTCGAAGCTCAGGTGCTTGTCGTTCGGACACGTTCATTAGATTCTCCACCCTTGATGTAGACCCCTGGCAAGTATCCGAGCGAGCAGCCCTTGCCGATCGCTCGAAGGCCCCTGCGGTTTGTCTCACGTACGCTTGATCCGCCAAGTCGGCACTCAAGCCGAGGCGTTCTCGGGATTCGTAAGAACCGCGCCTGAGACTATGAAGGTAAGCGCGAAACATTTGAAATAGCTTCGCGACATAGGCTCCATGCCTGATTGCCGCAAGGCGACGGCGCAGTTTGGTCAGCGGCGCGCCATCGAGAAATTCAGCTTTGCACGGCGCTGCATTGACCGAGCTTCCACGGCGGGGCGGAACATCAGGGGCTGTGCGGCATGAGCGACATTCCCCCGTTCCATACCGCCAAAGGAAAGGGACGCTGTCGGCTGTTAAGACGCTGACTGGGGATAGGCCACAAATCCCTGCCTGGGCTATCGAATACATAGCCCGTCGCTATTGGGCAATGGTGTCGATCGGATGCTACGGTTTCCAGGCGATGCGCGTGGCTCGCTGCGTCGGGGGAAGGTAGCTACTGATATTTGGCATCCGCTATTCTGGCCTTCACCCGGTTGCCCGTCCGGCAGCGACCTGTGCGAAGGGAATGCGCAGTGGTTCGTGATGAAACCGGTTCCTTTCTGTCGTGACACGTAAGGAGGTTCGCCATGGTCACCAGAGGATTCACTGGCCGCGGTTCGGGCAGCAATCAAGCGGATCGGGTTCCGCCTGGGCAGCATCTCGAGCAAGGCTTTCCGGTCCTGTCAGCCGGACCCACGCCGCTCGTTGATACTGCCGATTGGAAATTCACCGTCAAGATCGGCCCGAAGCCCGCCAAGGTGTGGAACTGGAGCCAGTTCAACGCCCTGCCGAAGACCAAGGTGACTCGGGATATTCACTGTGTCACGTCTTGGTCCAAACTCGATACCGAGTGGGAAGGCGTGCTGATCGAGGACATTCTTGCGGACGCCGGCCTTGGCCGGCCCACGGACTTCGTACTGGCGCACTGCTACGACGGGTACTCGACAAATGTTCCGTTGGTGGATCTGCTTTCGGGAAAGGCGATGGTTGCGCTCAGCTACGCCGGGAAGCCACTGCCACGCGACCATGGGGGGCCTGCGCGGCTTCTGGTGCCGCACCTTTACTTCTGGAAGTCAGCAAAGTGGGTGAATGCTCTGCAGTTCACAACGCGTGACGAGGCCGGTTTTTGGGAACTGCGCGGCTATCACATCTACGGCGATCCGTGGCGCGAGCAACGGTACAAAAATGACTGACAACGGCGATCAGCAGATACCGTGGCAGTCGTGCGTGATCGTCGGGATCGTGCAGCGAACGCCGACCATCAAGAGCTTGTTCCTTCGGCTGAGCAGATCATTTGTGCACATCGCAGGGCAGCACGTCGACGTCAAGCTGACCGCGCCCGATGGCTACAGCGCAATGCGTAGCTACTCGATCGCGTCATCTGCAAACGCAAGCTCGATCATAGAGATCGCTATTGAGCTTTTGCCCGATGGTGAGGTGTCGTCCTTTTTCCACGACGTCGCAGCCGTCGGGGACGAAATAGAACTTCGTGGTCCGCTGGGAGGCCATTTCCTTTGGCCAAAGCCTGCCGCAGACGCCGTGCTGCTGATCGGGGCAGGATCTGGCCTCGTGCCGTTGATGGCGATGATTCGTCAGCGCCACTCACTTGCCCAAACGTTGCCGACCGCGTTGCTCCTCTCTGCGCGAACCGCAAGGGACGTTCTCTTCTCGGAAGAACTTCATTCGATCGAGTCCAGCGATCCGGCATTCCTTATGGCTTTGGCAATTACGCGGGAGCGACCGGCCCGAGGCTTGGACTATGGGCGACGGATCGACGGCGCCATGGTCCAGGAGATCCTGACTCGGCTTGACCGAATGCCTACACACGTATTCGTCTGTGGATCCAACGGCTTCGTCAATATCGCGACGGATGCGGTTCTGCTTGCAGGCGTGGATGCCTCCAGTGTCCGAACCGAGCGTTACGGCGGCTAGTGGGAAATGGCCAAATTCAGTGCCTCTAGGTCTGTATGTTCAGCCCAGGATTCAGTCTGCAATGTTCTTGCCGATGACAAAGGCAGCTTGCCGGTTCCGTTCTAGAAAGGCCCAAACAGATTCTCCGGTGCGGGCAAACAGGGTGCAGCTAAACAATCCCTGGCCCCGTTGCACGCGCGTTAGCGCTTCGTAGGTATTCAGTGGCACCTGATACATCCATACCCCTCCGCAAGTTCAAGAAGGTAGGAGACCCACATGACTCGTTTTGCCGGACCCGTTTACGTAGCCGCTGGCCTTCGAACCCCTTTCGGACGAGGTGGAGGCCCGTTGTCGGCCTATGACGCCGTGTCCCTGTCGGTCCCTGTTGTAAAGGCGATGGCGGCCCAGGCGGAGCCAGATCTGCTCGTCTGGGGAACAGTGATTCCGAACATGGGCTGGAGCAACATCGCCCGCGAGACCTGGCTGGACGCCAAGCTCAGTCCCACGGTGCCGGCGTTCTCGGTCGTCCTGGCCTGCTCTACCAGCATGACGGCCACGTTCGCGGCGGCGGGGATGCTGGGCGGGGGAACGGAACTCACGATGGTCGGCGGGTCCGAAGTCATGAGCCGTCCTCAGATCGCATTAACGGCTGATGCATCCAAGAGACTCACGGACCTATTTGCGAGCGATCCCGCGGCCGCACTTGGCGCCCTCCAGGCTCTTACCCCCCGTGACTACCTGCTGCCCACAAAGGGCTGGGCCAACCGGATCACCGGCCGAACCATGGGCGACCATATGGAGGAGACAGCCAAGGCCTGGCAGGTCACGCGCGAGGCGCAGGACGACTGGGCGCTCAAGAGTCACCAGCGTGCCGTGGCGGGATGGGAGCGTGGCTTCTTCGACGATCTCGTGATCCCGCTGCCGGAGCTGGCGCGCGATGCGAATCCCCGGGCTGATACGTCGCCCGAACGGCTTGCCGCACTCAAGCCGGTCTTTGATCGCGACAGTGGAAAGGGGAGCCTGACGGCGGGCAACAGCTCCCCGATCACCGATGGTGCTGCCGGCTGCTGGGTCGCCACCAAGGCCGGACTGGCCCGACTCCCCACGGGCACGCCCTACGCGCGGCTCGTGGACTACGAGGTGTCTGCGGTGGATTTCCATACCGAAGGTCTGCTCATGGCGCCGGCGTATGGGATCCCTCGCCTGCTCGCCCGGAATCGACTGAGCTTCGCCGACATCGGGCTCTGGGAGATCCACGAGGCCTTCGCGTCCCAGGTCCTAGCGAACGTGGCGGCTATTTCCGACCCGGAGTGGGTGCGCACAAAGGCCGGCGTCCAGGCGGCAATGGGCGATTTCAATTGGGACCGTGTCAATCCCAACGGAGGCTCGGTCGCCATTGGGCATCCGTTTGGCGCGACCGGCGCGCGTGACCTGAGCCAGGCGGTGAAGGAGCTCTGGGCCATGCCTCCTGGCTCGCGCGCGATCGTCAGCATTTGCGCCGATGGCGGTCAAGGCACGGTTGCACTCCTCGAGCGCCCATGGATGGGAGATCAGTAAATTGACCGCGCCAGCATGCTGACGACCGCCGACGTGCTGGCGGATAGCCCAAAGTGGTCCAACGGCTGAAGTGACATGCGAACGACCCGCTAGCGGCATCCCGGAGTGACTTTGGGTCTGCGAACTGTGAGATGCCGTACGACGACTCCACGGCAGGTCTATGACTAACCCCCGGGTCTGGGCGCGACAGGCTCTGCCTCGACTATCGACTAAGGGAAACGTACCGTGAAACCAGACGTTCTCGTGTACACCAAGAGCTGGTGCCCGTACTGCCGACGGGCTATGGAGCTGCTCAAGGAGAAAGGCGTGCAATGGAAATCGATCGATATCGGGTCGGATCCAGCCCGCCGGCAGGCCATGGTCGAAGCATCGGGCCGAGGCACCGTGCCGCAGATCTTCATCAACGGCACTCATGTCGGTGGCTGCGACGACCTATTTGATCTTGATGCCGCGGGCGGACTTGACGAGCTCCTCGCGCGGCCGCCACCTCAAGACTAAGCTACTGCAGTCCGGGCCAAGTAGTTCGCCGACACCGATTCGGCTGTCCGCGGTGATGAGATAGTCCGACGGGATGGGAAGTCTGGCAGCAAGGCAAGACTGCAATGGGCTTCGCGCCTGCCTCTCGGCTGGAGGGCTGCCCCCGGTTTAATCTGCTACGGCTGCCACGAGTTCCCAGAAGCCATGTGCGTTCTGACGATCAACACGAGTGAGCTGAGATGGAGCACGCCGATTTCGATGCCGCCTTCAAAGCGATGCCGGAGGGATACGCCGAGGGCGCGTACGAAGGCCGCCGTTTCGGCGTGACCGTTAAGCGATCCGAGGATGGTCGTCGCAACAGCCTCTTTGCAAGGGAGTTGGCGGGGACAGACATTGTCAGCTTCAATCTCTATCGGGTTGCGTCAGATCAGACGTCACTAAAGCCCTGCGAAATGTCCACCCAAAAGGTCGTGGCATTCGTGCTGGGGTTTCGTCCTGACCCCTGACGGGCGATAGGACGCCTAGGCCAACGGGTCGGCATGAAGATGCCAGCGCACCACGGCGGCGCGTACCGCCAGGGGTATAGAAGGCATAGACGTTGGTTATTGGACTTCGGATGGATATGAATCCATCGTCTAAACGTTGCTGTCGCTGGGCGGAGCGTCGCGTTCTGCCCCTGCAAGCCATAGTTCAGAAGGAATAAGCGATGACGCCCAGGCGTCCTGCCACCGGTCCGAGCAATGATCTGCGCAAAGCCACGCGTCGAATTGAACCGAGGCATGGACTGTGACCATCGCAAAGGCTGGCTTTGGCGGGGGATGCCATTGGTGCACGGAAGGCGTGTTCCAATCATTGCGCGGCGTCACTCAGGTTGACCAGGGATTTGTCCAGTCAGACGCGCCTGCAGATACGTGGGCAGAGGGCGTGATCGTCACCTTTGATTCGACAGTCATTCAGTTGGAAACGCTTTCCGAGGTGCACCTCAGAACGCACTCCGCGACGAGAGCGCGCTCCCCTCGAGGCAAGTACCGCAGCGCGATCTACCTCTTTGACGATCATCAGCGGCTTGAGGCCGAGCGAGCTATTTCCAGTTTCGCCGAACAGTCAGGCAAGCCGGTGCATACCCTCGTCATTCCTTTCAGGAGCTTCAAGGCGTCGGACGAGCGTTTCCAAAACTACTATCGAACCGATCCGAGCAGACCTTTCTGCCGCCTCTACATCGATCCCAAGCTGGATCTCATCCGACAACACTTTTCGGAGCTGGCACTCCCTGGAGCGACCGTGGCGCAGGCCATTGAAGGTGGCGATGGCGCGTAGGTCCAAAGCGGGTATTCGGTGCGCGAAAGGCTATAAGCCTGAAGCGCAACCGAGGGAATAAACGTGATTACTTCGGAACGCGCCACAGTTCTTCTTACTGCAATCGCACCTTAATCAAGCTGGAGACACCCATGAAAGCAGTCGGTTACAAGGTTCCGGGACCCATCGCCGAGAATGCCTCGCTGGTTGATATCGACTTGCCTCGGCCTGTCGCTGCGGGACACGACATCCTCGTTGAGGTGATGGCCGTCTCAGTCAATCCAGTTGACTACAAGGTTCGCGGCAGCTCACCGCCCGCGGATGGTGATTGGAAGGTGCTTGGATGGGATGCCGCCGGGATCGTGCGCGAGGTCGGCTCGGAAGTGACGCAGTTCAAGGCCGGCGACGAGGTCTATTACGCCGGATCGATCACGCGCAGCGGCACCAACGCGCAGTTCCATCTCGTCGACGCCCGGATTGTCGGTAAAAAGCCCACTTCGCTGGACTGGGCAGAAGCGGCGGCGCTGCCGTTGACGACGTTGACGGCATGGGAGGCAATGTTCGATCGCCTGGATGTGGCGAAACCCGTTCCGGGTGCCGCCGCCGCGATCCTCATCATTGGCGGCGCCGGCGGCGTCGGGTCGATCGCCATCCAGATCGCTCGTCAACGCACGGACCTCACGGTCATCGCCACCGCCTCTCGGCCGGACACCCAGGCGTGGGTGAAGGGGCTCGGGGCACATCACGTCATCGACCATTCCCGACCCCTCGCGGCCCAGATTTCCGAGCTCGGCATTGGCGCCCCCGCTTTCGTCTTCTCGACGACGCATACCGAGAAGCATGCCGCCGACATCGCCGAACTGATCGCCCCGCAAGGACGATTCGCACTGATCGACGACCCCAAGGTATTCGACATCATGTTGTTCAAGCGCAAGGCGGTATCGATTCACCACGAGTTGATGTTCACAAGGTCGATCTATGGCACGCCCGACATGAATGAGCAGGGCAAGATCCTCGATGCGATGGCCGTGCTGGTGGATGACGGCAAGATCCGAACGACGCTGACCCGGAAACTGTCGCCGATCAATGCCGCGAACCTGAAGACAGTTCACGCACTCATCGAAAGTAGTACGTCAATAGGCAAGATCGTCCTCGAAGGATTCTGACGAGCACCCCCCAGTATCCTTCCAACCCCAATAGAGCCGGCCGGATCTCCCGCCGGCTAAGGAAATCAGATGGCCAAGTCCATTGCTACCGCATCCATCAACCGCGAAACCGCAGTCGCGCTCATTGCCGCGGCGCTCGCCGCGGCACGCTCAATAGGTATCCCAGCTGCCGTTGCCGTCGTCGACGCCACCGGCAACCTGCGCGCGTTCGAGCGCACCGACGACGCACCTTTCCTCACCGTTGATGTTGCCATCGACAAGGCCTGGAGTTCTGCCTCGTTCGGCTACCCGACCCATGTCTGGAACGACTACGTGACCAAGGATCCCAAGGTGGCGCCGCTGGCCTATCGGCCCCGGATGGTCGCTGTCGGCGGCGGCTATCCGATTCTGGAGGACGGGAAATTGATCGGCGGGATCGGCATCTCCGGAGGCAACTATCAACAGGATCAGGATGCGTGCGTCGAGGCCCTCAAGAAAATCGGGTTCCAGGTACCCGCCTAATCACTGTCAGGGCCAAGGCGGGGGGGAAGGGGGGGAGGGGAGGCCGTAAAAGAACACGGGGGGGAGGGGGGCCGGGGGGGGCGGCCGCCGCGCCCAAAGGCTTAGGGGGTTTGTGGCCAGCGAAGAATAGAGTGG